>JAGKWN010000134.1 GCA_021151805.1 Cytophagaceae bacterium
GTTATGTGAATTCAAAAATAAAAATCTTTTTCCAATACGATTAAAAATTTTATCTGATACTTTTTAAAAATCACTTTTAACTTTTAACCAAATGCTATGAAAAAATCAATGATTCAGTGGATGAGAAAATTCTCCATCCTTACGGGCGCAGGTGTGCTATTGGCCATGCATGCACAGGCGCAGGTGCCTATTACTTCTTTAAGATTACCTGGGAGCTATGGTTCACCTACCATTACATCAAGCGGTGATGCCTGTCTTACCTACACAGCAGGCGTGGGAGACAACCGCGTGTATACCTTTACCGGCCTAGCTTTAGGCACACCTACGTACTCCTGGTCGGTACAGGGCGGCTTGGCCATTGTAGGTTCGGCCACAGGTGTCAGTGTAACGGTGAAGCCGGCAGCTGGCCTTAACAGACCATATCCCAAAGGAAGACTTTCTGTATTCTACAAAGGAACAATTGATTCTACGATTACAATCACGTCCTGCCCCGACTGTAACGGCAACCAGGTAACAACGACTCAGATTGTTAAAATACCAAAGTCAGGCACGGTGTATATTGATACCTACCAGAAATTTGACTATACAGACCAGATTGTTGGCAATGTATGTGTAAGCAAAAACGACTCAGTTGCATATTCGATTAAAGATCTTCTGACAGGAAACCCTAACCAGAACATCGGTTCTGATTCATATATCTGGACATATACATCATTAGCCTCTATTACTGGACCTACGCCACAATATGTTTCTGCAGATAGTAGTTCCGTGACATTTAAATACTTTGCAGACCCAGCTGTTGGAACAACATATACAATGAGTGTTACTGTGGGGAGATGTAATGTTGGAATTGCTGGAAGAACAAAAACGAAAACGCTTGCGCCAAAAGTTCCTAAAGCGGTTACGTCACCGGTACCTAATACAACGTACTGTTTAGCCACAGGTACTACCACCCTGAATATTACCAATACAACTAAAACAGGGATTACATACTCCTGGTCGAAGACCAATGATAACTGGCTGTATACGGCTGGCACCAACTCCACTTCACAGGCAGGTATATCACTCAATGTTGGGTCACAATCCGGAACTGTATATCTTACCTCTACGCCTTCAGGCGGTACATATTGCGGCACACGCATTGATACCATCATTGTAAAACGCAGCCTCACCGGCACATCTGTTGCTGCGGTGCCTGCTGCAACCTGCTTTACCAGAGGGGTTGCCTATACTTTCCAGATCTCGTCTTCGCCTTCTACCGCAGTGATATGGACGGTACCAAGCGGCTGGACCGTGGACCCGAACAACCTGAATGCTCCGACTGTAACCATTACTCCAGGCCCATCGGCGGTGTCGGGAACGATTTCGGCTGTAGGCAAAGACTGCGCTGGTTCAACAAATGCCTTTACAGCTAACATTGCTCCTGCACAGCCTGTAGTTACGGGTACTGCCTGTGTAACCAGAGGCGGCTCGTATGCATTCTCTACGCCTGCCATTACAGGTGCAACTTCTTACAACTGGTCTTTCCCTACGGGCTGGACATGGACACCACTCAATGGAAACAGTGTTACGGCAACTGTCGGCTCTGGGGGCCTATCGGGCAACGTAACGGTTACTGCCGTTGGCTGCTCCAACAATACTTCAACGGCTTATGCCGTAACGATCCTGCCTCCGAAACCGGGTACGGTTACCTTCACTCCTGCAACCTGCGTAAACAAAGGCTTGGCTGATACACTAACATTCGGCGTTACGCCTGTTGCTGGTGTTACTTATCAATGGGTATTGCCTGCGGGCTGGGTTGCAGGAACCAACAGCGCTCCTTACAGCAGCTACGTTGTTTATACCAATGGTACAGCAGGCAGCTATTATGTAAAAGTACGCGGACAAAGCACCTGCGGCGGCACTACCAATTACAGTGCTTATGACAGTGTATTGGTTACCATCAATGGTATCGGTACAAATGTTTTCATAACTAAATCACCAATCGATTCAGACGGGAACGGAGTACAGGATGGCGAAAACCTGACGGCAAACGCTGTAGCGGCACCGGTGAGATATCAATGGTACAATGCTTCTGGACCTATTGTTGGTGAAACAACCCGTTTCCTTGATTTACTGAATGCAGGAACTCCAAATGGCGCGTATTATGTACGTGTATTTAAAAACGGCTGCCAGACACAAGCGAACACTACATCTAATTATGCTTACAGAACTTCAGGCCCAAGTGCAACGGACCTGATGGCAAAAGTAAACGTGTTCCCTATTCCGGCTTCTGATGAAATTACGATTGACCTGCCAATCAGCTATCAAGAAGGTTCTATTGACATTGTTGATATGGCTGGCGTGAACATGCTGACTAAAACATTGCATGGCAAATCTGTAAACGTTCCATTATCTAAGTTTGCAGCAGGCTCCTATTATGTGATGTTTACCATTGACGGTACTACATTCAGCAAAAAAATTGTTGTAGTAAAATAATTTTTTAAAAATAAAAAGTATTCAGATAGAAGGCAGCCGGAATCCGGCTGCCTTTTTTGTTGTGACGTAATATATCTGTTTGTAAGACAAAATAACAGGCAGGAGCCGGGAATGGTCTGTACCATATACCAAAGGCACAAGCAAATGCTTGCGTCAGTGAGGGAATAAAGTAAAATTTAATCTGACAGTGAAATCGGCTACAACAAGCTTGGATTTGGCTACATATGGCTGTTTTACATGTTGCAATTTTACATGCACTAAAAACTTATAAAAAATGAGGAAAACAGCATTGGTGACAGGCGGTAGCCGCGGCCTGGGTAGAGAGATGGCTTTGAGCCTGGCAAAAAAAGGAATAGATGTAGTACTGACTTTTCACAGCAATGAAAACGCTGCAAACGAGGTTGTAAAAGCTATTGAAACGATTGGACAAAAAGCAAAGGCCATACAACTTGATACAAGCTCTATAAAGGGCTTTGATGCTTTTGCAGCTGCGCTTGCTGATTATCTAACCAAAGAAAACGGAAAGCCCAATTTTGATTTCCTGATTAACAATGCAGGTACCGGTATTTATGGATCTGTTGCTGATACAAGCGAGGAAGCGTTCGATGCGATGATGAATATTCACTTCAAGGGTGTTTATTTTCTGACTCAAAAACTTTTACCCTTGCTCAATGACGGCGGCAGCATTGTTAATATTTCATCTGGCCTTACCAGAATCACATTCCCTAATGTATCGGCTTATGCAAGTATGAAAGGTGCAATAGAAACGTACACGAAATGCCTGGCGAAAGAACTTGGTGCAAGAAAAATCACTGCCAATACGGTTGCTCCGGGAGCTATTGCCACGGATTTTGGCGGCGGCTCAAATAAGACGAATGAAGATAAAAGGAAAACCATTGCCGGTATTACAGCATTGGGAAGAGTTGGAGAGGCAGAAGACATTGGAGGTACAGTTGCATTTCTCTGTACGCCTGAGGCAGGCTGGATTAACGGTCAGCGCATAGAGCTTTCTGGTGGTATGTTGGTATAAAATATTGTAATTTTGAATATCATGTCGCAAAACAAAGTACATAGAGTTAAATCAATCAAGGAATTTCACCAAATGAAGGGCTTGCCTTCACCACAGCATCCATTAATCAGCTTGTTTGATTATAGTACTGTGGCGTGTTCCGATGATGTAAACCACAAAAACTTTGTTTTCGACTTTTATCATATTTCCATTAAACGGAGCATATCTGCAAAATATAAGTATGGCCAAAATCATTATGATTTTGATGATGGGGTGATGTTTTTCATCGCTCCCAATCAGATTTTTGGCATTGAACCCATAGCTGAAATAGCTACGCCCAAAAGCGGCTGGGTGCTGATGATACATCCGGATTTTCTATGGAACACTTCGCTTGCCAAAACCATTAAACAATATGAGTTTTTTGATTACGCAGTAAACGAAGCGCTGTTTCTTTCAGAAAAGGAAGAAGCTATATTAAATACGATTGTTAAAAATATTGAACAGGAGTACACAGGAAATCCGGATAAATTCAGTCAAAGTATTATTATATCACAAATTGAAACGTTACTTAATTATTCCGATCGGTTTTACCAAAGACAATTTATAACACGGAAAATCAGCAATCATGAAATGCTTAACCGCATGGAAGATTTGCTTAGTGATTATTTTGATACGGATAAAATTAAAGAGGGATTGCCAAGTGTTCAGGCGTTAGCGGACCAGCTGAACGTATCTGCCAACTATTTAAGCGCGATGTTAAAATCTCTGACAGGCTTAAATGCGCAGCAACACATTCATGAAAAGCTGATTGAAAAAGCCAAAGAAAAACTCTCGACCACAAACTTAACGGTTAGCGAAATTGCTTATGAATTAGGCTTTGAGCATTCACAGTCGTTCTCAAAATTGTTTAAAAGTAAAACCAATCAAAGTCCTAATGCATTCCGGGCAGAGTTTAACTGATTTGTTTTCTTTTTATATTTCTCGGTAGCCTGTTGCTCCGCCGTGGACAACGCTTCGCTAAGACTGGCGCCAGTAGAAAATCATTCTTAAAAACAGGCGTCACATTACAGTATGATGGGTATAATTCTACACTAGCAAAACAGTTTATCGATGAAAACTATTTTAATGATAAAGCGAGTATAGTTATATCCGGGGTAAGATTCACAATTTATTGTCCAACTGAATTTATGCGAATGGTTGATATTGAGGCGGAGTAGTTATTTCCAAATTTTTTCAATAATCCATGGAATTACTAAAGAAGATGGAATTGATGCTGTAACAAAATAAATCCACCATCTCCAGAATTTTGACCTCCATTCAATTCGTCCAACTCCTATAGTGGTTTTGGGAACAATTGACAATATAATTGATAATATAAAGAACATAAGCGCAAATTTATTATTAAAAAAAGTTGGCTCATCTAAAGTCGTATAGCTATAATCTTTAGGCATATATGCTATTTCCTTTTTAAGTATTATATCTACAGCTTGACAAATATTAGTTGAATCAATTCCTTTATTTATTAATTCCTTTGCTTGGGATTTCAAAACCCTGTTATATGCGTCCTCATTGGTAGAAGTATTAACTCCCCAACCAATTAAAAAAATAATAAATAACCACCATTGTGAATGTGCATATTCATGCCAAATAGTTACTACAGTTTTAGGTCGAAATTCGCTTATCCATTTATTCAATTCATAAATAATTTCGTCCTTTGCTTCTATATTTTCGCATCTTATAAAATAATATAAAGTGTCATTCTTTATATCAAATTTAAATTCGTTGTCACCCTTTTGAAAAATCACACTAAAAGAGGCTGCCGAAAGATCATTTAGAATTGGATTCTTTAATATAGTAAGTACATTATCACTTTGTAAAGTTTTTTTATTTTTAAAATAAAGATTAACCTCTTTTTTGATCAATTGATTAGTACTTCTATTTCTTATTTTACTTTCAAATATATCTTCTGCTATTTCTTCAGGTATAGATTGAAGTTCGTCTCTTATACTACGTTCATATTGATTAGTTAATATAAGCCAAATTTTTTCTATTGTGCTATCAAGACTTTCTAAAGAATCAGAATTAAGAATCCATGGTCCTTTTATTCTATTTGACGGTGGAGTTAAGATTGTTGTCATAAAATATCTTTAAAATTTTCTTGGCCCTTTATTGGGAGTTTTAAGTACTATATCATTCACACTAATAAAAACCTTTGAATTGTAATAATTTGATAATGCATCTCCCGAATCATGATTCCATGTTTGCCATATACCGGGTTCACTTAATAAATGGAAATGAGCCATAGAAGCTCTAAAAATCGATTTGTCCTTTTCATTTAAGTTATTGTAATAAATAAGAGACAATTTTAGAAAAGCCACTTTTTTCAAAAATGATTCATTAGTTTCTATTAGATCTTTCTTTTTTAATTCATTATAAACCATTTCAGATATTCTAATATATTTTTTAGCAAGTTCTTGATACGTAAATAGCACTGTTAAAACTAAATCTTCTGAAGCCCACATTATCTTAGCATAATACAAAGTGAATGCTCTAAGCTTAAGATTTTTATTAGATCCATTTTTAAAGTATGGTAATAAGCTGTCAAATTGAATCAAAATTGAGCTTAATGAATCAACTACATTGACTTCATCTTCAATTTTGTGGCCATATTTATAGGATCTTAATGCATCAGGACCATTAGTCGAATTAGCTTTAAATTTTATAGAATCTATATCCAAAAATAATGTATTGATAGTACTCTCAATTTCAGACTTTTTGGATGTACCAATTTGATAAAACAATGTTACCAATGCTGAAATTATTGCAATGAAATTAAATACTGAATCCCAACTTGGTGGCGTGTTCGATATATACCATCCACAATATTTATTAATACACATGCCTAAAATAAAAAAGGAAACTGAAGATAAAAATACTAGTGTATAACGCATAATTAGGGTTTATTTGAATAAATATTATAAAATTACCTATCAAAATCATTTTGCAGGAATATAAGTAAATTAAACAAATGCCAAATAAGTTAAGTAATTTGTTTAAGCCAAATATTTCTAATATTTGACTATATTTGAGATAATTAAATGACTTTTTAGCATTTTCTTATAGGAAAAGACATTGCACCCCTCAATGAAAAAACAAACAAATAATGATTTTAACAGAGCGATTGCAACATTATTCTCTGTACCAATCTTTAAGTCAATTTTTAAAAATGGCTCTAGTGACTATTTCACGGATAAAATATATCAATTTCAAAGACAAATTAATATCAACGATAATAGTACTGTTAAGGATATTTTAAGTAAAATGTACAAGCATCTGACTTTAAACTATCGTAATGAATATGTTTATAAAAATCTTATAGCAAATAAACTTTTATTAGAAAGACATAATTTAAATGAAGCAACATTAATTAATGAATTAAGAGTTAGTAGCTCAATTGCAGATATTGTCATAATTAATGGTACTAATACTATTTATGAAATTAAGACTGAACTAGACTCATCAGATAAGTTAAGGAAACAAGTAGAAGATTATAAAAAAATTTCTCCCAAAATTTACTTAGTAACTCACCACACTCTTATAGAAAAATATTTAGATCTTATTCATGAAGACTCTATAGGTCTTATTTCACTGAATGAAGAAAATAATTTGTCAGTTATACGTGAGGCCACTTTTAACTTTGAGCAATTGAATAATAAAACCATAATGGAAACATTGCGAAAAGATGAATATTCAAAAATCATAAAAGAACACTATGGTTTTCTACCTCAAGTTTCAAATATCAAATTTTATAAAGAATGTCTTAAACTAATAGAGGATCTAAATACTTTAGATTTTCATAAAATGATGTTAGAAAAACATCGCGAAAGGACGATTAAAGAAAAGGATTTTATTCAATCAACGAATACTCCTTTGGAACTTAAACATATTTGTTTATCATATAATCCTAACAAATATGAGTACGAAAACTTTTATGCCTTCTTAAAGTTAACTTTTTAAAGTATGTATTTTCCTTATTTGAGATGTAAGCAATTTGAACTAATTGCGTTAAGAGAATTAAGTGTAAGATTAGGTTCTTCAGGAAAAATATCTCCTGTTCTTGAACCTGTAAAAAATTCAACAGGAACTTTAGAGCGTGCTTTAGATAGTTTACTTAATAACGACGTTAATTTTACTATTATATTGAATCCTTCGGTTGGAGATTTTACATCAAATAATGATCCCCTCATTAATTTAATAAATACAAAATGTTCAACTAATACGAATTTTCAAATAGGAATAATAATTAATCAGTATACAAATTTAGATGTTATAGATAATCTTTTAGGCCAGATAACTACAACAAAAAATTTAACCCTTATACATTCAGGAAGACCAAATAATATTGATTCTTTGCTTCTATGGTCTCAAAATCATACTATAAAATATAACCTATACAGTGAGGCAATTCCAGTAAGACGATATCGTGGTCTCATAACTTCAGATTCAAAAATAATACTAGAAGATAAATTTCAAGCTCAGCCTAAAAATGCTGCATATTTAAATAATCCGGATGAGCTTTTTACTGATGAACACTTATATTATATAGAAGATGGTAATATCGGATTTGCTGATTATTTAACCGTTGGAAACGATTATTCCGAATCAGGATTCTTACCTTATGCTGTTGCAATACATTTAACCTACATTAGATCTGATAATACCATTTGGATAAGACATTTTGTATCAGATAGCAATGCAGATACTATTGATGTAGCTGGTAAATTTGGAGAGGCTCTTGCTAAGTTGATTGAATTTATAGATAGTCAAAATATTAATACCGAAGCTGCTAATGAATTCCGTGAACACTTTAAAAATGGCCACTATCCTGGCCTAGGCAGCTTAAAAAAGTTATCTATCAAAAATCATTTAGAACTTCTTTTAGACCTTTTAGCCTAAATGTACTGTTGCAATAATTGTTTTAAAGACAAAGAGATAATAGGATTTATATTTTCAAATTCTACTTCTGAAGGAACTTGTTTTTATTGTGAATCAAAGCAAGCTCAGTTAATAGATCCTCGCGAACTTGAAGAATTATTTTTGCCAGTAATTAAGATTTACAAGCCAATTGCACAAATAGGTATAAGTGTAGAGGCTGAATTAAAGCTTCATGAAAAACTTCAATCTGATTGGAAAATATTTAATTCAATATCTGATGATGTTATTAAAAATCTAGTAAAAAATATTCTTTCTAGTTCAGACATTCCTAATACATTATTCGAAGATCCAGTAGAAATTAGCGCATTACACATTATAGGAAAAGATGCTGATCTACATGAAAAAAAATGGGGGAATTTTGCTGATGAAATAAAATTTTCAAATAGATTTTTTTTGAAAGAGACTATTGATTTAGATTTGTTAAAAATGTTATTCCGCGTACATGAAAAAACCTATGACAAAGGTAAAATATTTTATCGTGCCAGAATTTCAGCAAAAGAAGGATTACCTATAACAGAAATGGGCAAGCCTCCAATAGAAAAAACTACATCAGGAAGAGCTAATCCTAAGGGAATTCCTTATCTATATGTTTCTGCATCACAAAAAACTACAGAATATGAAAGTCGCTCTTCATATTTAGATTATATTACTGTAGCAACATTTAAGTTAATAGACAAGTTATCAGTTGTAAGCTTAAGAGAAGTACAAAATATTAGTGTCTTCAACTTAGGTGAAGATGTCGAGAGCTATGTTATTCATCAAAAATACCTTTCTAGATTAGAAATGGAGCTGTCAAAACCAATTCGAAGATTTGATAAAGAATTAGATTATTTGCCAACTCAATATTTATGTGAATATGTTAAGAGCCTAGGTTATGATGCAATAGAATACGGAAGTGCTTTAGATAAAGGAGGTATAAATTTGGCAATTTTTAATGATGATAAAATTGAATGTAAATCTGTTGAAATTTTCGAAATTAGTTCAATGGAATTACGTTTAGATAAAATATCATAATTTAATTGTCTTTATTATTGCTTCCACTTTGTAGAGTCAAAATAATCTTCAGAATCCTTACTTAATAAGGTCGGATAAAAAAAATGAGCATCTAATATACCAAGTAACTTATCTGAATATTTAATTCCTCCACAATGTTCAGGTTCTTTAGCAATAGTAAGGCCACATAATCTTTTATATATCCAGCTCATTAAAACACCATTAGGAGAAAGAGTTTTTTGAATTTTATTTTTACTTAGATATGTAAACTTATCACCTTCTCCATTTAAAGGATTCATCAAAGTAAAATAGTCTAAATCAATATCAAAATATATTTGTTCATCATCGATATTAATTAAATAAGATTCAAAATCAGATATATCCTTGAATTTCTTTATT
>JAGKWN010000016.1 GCA_021151805.1 Cytophagaceae bacterium
ATCTGGACAACAAACGGTACGGGTAGTTTCTTACCCAATGCCAATACGTTAAATGCTACTTACCAGCCATCAGCAACAGACAGAAGTAATGGCAGTGTTGTGTTAACGTTGACTTCAACCGGCAATGGTTTATGTAAGCAGGTCTCTAAATCATTGACCTTAACGATCACTCCGGCGATCACCGTAAGTGCGGGGCCTAACCAGACACTTTGTGCGGATGTGAGCGGTATTTCATTGAGTGGAACAATGGCCAATGCGACAGGTGTTCTTTGGTCAATCACCAGCGGATCAGGAACGATCAGTTCACCGACTAGTTTAAACACAACATATATCCCTTCTTCAGGAGATATCACAGCTGGTACAGTTTCATTGTTATTGACTTCAACAGGCAACAATGGTTGTCCTGCTGTAACAAGTCCGGTAACGTTTACTTTAACACCGGCTCCGACCCTGAATCAGGGAGGCAACCAGACAATTTGCGGGGACTCTGCTTATGTGCAGTTGAATGCCGTAGTTACAGTTGCTACAGGTGTTAACTGGACAACTAACGGTACGGGTACTTTCTCTCCAAACAGTGCAACCTTAAATGCCAGGTATATTCCTTCGGCTGCTGATGTGAGTTCTGGAAGTGTTACTCTTACTGCTACAACTACTGGTAACGGTACTTGTAATCCAATTGTAAAAAACTTAACTATCACAATAACTCCAACAACTGCAACTGCTGTAAACTGGACAACAAACGGTACAGGTACTTTTGCAAGTCAGACTTCACCGATTACCACCTATACCCCATCAGCAAATGATATTTCTGCTGGTTTGGTAACACTTACTGTTAAGACAACCGGAAATGGAACATGTAAAGTCAAAACAGCTCAGGTTCAGGTAACAATTAAACCTGCACCGATTGTAGATGCTGGTTTACCTCAGAAAGTTTGTTCCAATGTTAATTCAGTAGCATTATCAGGTAGTGTCTTAAATGCTGGTGGTGGAACATGGACAACAAACGGTTCCGGTACTTTTGCCAATCCAAACTCGCCTATTACTACCTATGCACCGTCACAAGCTGATACAACAGCTGGTTCAGTAACATTAACGCTTACATCAACCGGTAACGGAACATGTACTGCGGTTGCTAAAAGCGTTGTTATTTCATTTAAAAAGTTGCCGATTGTTACTGCAGGACCTGATCAAACGATTTGTGGTGACAGTGCTTATGTTCAATTAGCAGGTAAAATAGTAAATGCGGGTGGTGGTGTCTGGACAAAAACAGGCACAGGAGCCTTCTTCCCGAGCACTATTGATCCGAATGCAGTTTATTCTCCTACTGCTGCTGATATAGCTGCAGGAACGGTAACATTAACTCTTACATCTACTTCGAATGGTCAATGTCCTGCGGTATCAAGCAGCTTAACCGTTACGATTACCCCTGCTCCTAAAGTTACCGTAAGTGGCGACCAAACAGTTTGTGCGAACAATGCAGTTACAAGTGTATCGGGTACATTCTCTGTTTCATCAGCAATTAAGTGGACGACTTCCGGTACGGGTACATTTAGTCCGAATAATACAACAACTTCTGTTACTTATACTCCTTCTGCGTTAGACAAATCTGCAGGACTGGTTGTATTGGCAATGTCAACAACAGGCAACGGAACATGTAAACCTGCGCAGGGATTCATTACATTAACTATTACGCCGGCACCAACATTGACTGCTGGCTTTGATAAATCGATTTGTGCGGATAGTTTGGGTGTTCTGTTAAATGAAGCAGCCGTTACAACTGCGACAGGTGTTCTGTGGTCAACAAACGGATCTGGTGTGTTCGGACCGAATGCAACAACAGTACAACCTACTTACTTCCCTTCTACTGCTGATATCACTGCTGGAAATGTAAAATTAGCAGTAGTTACTACTGGTAATGGCAAATGTTTACCAGTAAGAGATACAATTCAGATTGCGATTACTCCTGCCCCTACAGTAACTGCAGGTACAGATATCTCTGTCTGTGCGGACACAAGTAGTGTTCAATTGGCTGGAAATTCAACAGTGGCGGGTGGTGTAAAATGGACAACAACCGGATCGGGTATTTTCACTCCGAGTGCTACCATGAAAAATGCTGAGTACATACCTTCCAATGCAGATACCACAGCAAAAACAGTGACGTTAACGTTAACCACTACAAACAACGGTACTTGTAAAGCTGTTTCTGATCAGGTAATCATTAACATTGCACCAAAACCTGTTGTTAATGCAGGGGTAGACAGAACGGTATGTGCCGATGTCGATCAGCTTTTAATGGGTGGTATAGTAAATAATGCTACTGGAGGAAACTGGTCAACCAATGGTACCGGGGTATTCTCTCCAAGTAGTGGTACACTGAACCCGAACTATACGCCATCTGCTTCCGACCTGACTGTAGGTACTGTTGTATTAACACTCGTATCAACCGGTAATGGATTATGCCGTGCCGTGAGTGATAATGTTATCGTTAAATTCAACCCGGTTGCTACAATTTCTGCAGGGAATAACCTTCAGGTATGTAATAGTGTTACTACTGTTAATATAAACGGTTCTTCTACCAATACTTCAAATGTCAACTGGACTGTTATTTCAGGTGCTGGTACAGTATCTGCTCCTACAAGTCTGTCAACAGTCTATAATGTTTCCAATCCCGCGGATATTACGGCAGGAAGCGTAACCTTGAGAATTACCGGTACAGCATTGAGTGGTTGTTCAAACGTTTCAGATGATGTAATCATTACCTTCGTTGCTTCTCCTCCAATTGATGCAGGTCCAAGCAAAACGGTTTGTGATACTGACTTACCAATACAATTACAAGGTACAGGATCTACTGCTCAATGGTCAGGTTATACAGGAACACTTAGTCCGAATGATCAGACATTAAATGCATTATATACACCTTCAGCAGGTGAAATTTCTGCTGGTACGGTTACCCTGACCCTAACAACAACCAACAACGGTGTGTGCGCCGCGGCTGTTGATAATGTTACATTTACCATCATCCCGGGTCCGGATGTAGATGCAGGTACAACAACACCTATCTGCTCGAACTCTGCTTCAATCAATCTGACAGGTACAACTAATGGTATTAGTTCAACTGGGGTAACCTGGTCTACTGCTGGTTCTGGTACATTTACAAATGGGAACACGTTAACACCTACCTACACCCCATCTACTTCTGATAAGAACGGTGGAGACGTAATATTAACAATTACCTCTACAGGAAATAATGCAGCATGTAAAGCAGCTACCGATACTGTTCACGTAATGATATCTCCTGCACCGACAATTGTTACAGGTTCTAACCAGACAGTTTGTGGTGATGCAACTACAGTTGATGTAAGTTCTACATTTACAAATGCAACAGGTGTTCAGTGGACAAACGGCACTTCAAGTGGTTCATTTGTAAGTGCAACTTCAGCAAAAACTAAATATAACGTTGCGGTTCCCGCAGATACAACAGCTGGCACAATCACAGTAAATGTTCAGACAACCGGACAAAATGTTGGATGTACTGCTGCAACAGCTCAAATGACGATTAACTTCACAAAACTTCCTCAGGTGAATGCAGGCAGTCCTATAACAGTTTGTACGGATACAACTTCAGTACCATTGAACGGTTCAATCGGTATAGCAACAGGTGGTATATGGTCTTCTGCTACTGGGGGTACATTCTCACCAAATGCAAGTCAGTTAAATGCTAAATATATTCCATCAGCTGCAGATGTTGCAGCAGGAAGTGCTGTCGTTACATTAACTTCTACAGGCAATGGTAACTGTAAAGCGTATTCAAAAACAAATACTATTACCTTGAATCCAAAACCAACCATTACAGGCTCTGTTCCTCAGGATTCAATCTGTAGCGGTAATTCTATTACTGCTACAACAAGTGTAACGAATACAACATCATTTGTATGGAAAACAACGGGTACGGGTACTTTCAGTACGCTAACCGGATCGCCGAGTATATATACTCCTTCTCAAGCTGACATTGACAATGGTGGTGTAATCATCTATTCATCTACTGTTGGTTCAAATCCTTGTAAAGAAGTTGAGAAATATTTCTCTATTACAATTCTTTCATCTCCAGCTTCATTGGTAAATGCCGGCTTTGATCAGGTTGCCTGTGCTGATAATGGCTTCTTCCCATTAAATGGTAGAATTGGTGGTCTTGCGGGAACTGGTATCTGGACAACAGCTACAGGTCGTGGTGATTTCTATCCGGATGCAACAGACTTAAATCCAATCTTTGTACCTGATCAGGCAGATATTAATGCTGGTGGATTAACGATCACATTGACATCAACCAACAACGGAATTTGTGCTCCGAGTTTTGATGACATGCTCCTGACTATTACACCTGCTCCTACTGTAACGGCTGGTACTCCATTACCTCCATTGTGTGCAGATACAGCATTCATTCAATTGAATCCTACAATCACAAATGCATTGGGCGGTGAATGGTCAACAACCGGCACGGGTATATTCTCACCAAGTATTACTGATTTAAATGCAGTATATGTACCTTCTGCAGCAGATAGAAAAAAAGGATCCATTGGTCTTACTTTAACTACTACCGGTAATGGTACTTGTAACTCGTACTCAGACTTCCTGAACATTAAATTAACACCTACTCCAACAATCAACATAGGTAATGACAAAACAGTCTGTGCGGATCAGTTGGTCGATTTAAGTGCTATAATAACTGTTGCCACTGGTGTTGACTGGACATCTTCTGGTGGTGGTATCTTTACTTCAGGAAGCAATAGTGTGGCAACTTCTTATATATTCTCGATTCCTGATACAACAAATAAAGTATTGAATATTTTTGCAAAAACCGTTAACCAGGGATTATGTAAGCCTGTCTTCGATACATTAAAAGTAACGGTTAAACCTATTCCTGTTGTGTTGGCATCTGCCGACCAAACTATTTGTGCCGATCAGAATTCAATATCTGTAAGTTCAGTTATTGCAAATGCTGGTGGTGTTGACTGGAGTACAAATGGTTCAGGGTTCTTCAGCCCAAGCAGCAGTGGTTCTCCTGTTACTTACTCAGTTTCTGTTGCAGACAGAAGTGCTGGCACGGTAAGATTATATGCAACCTCTAATAACTCCGGTATATGCGGACCGCAAAAGGATAGTATTGATGTTACAATTACTCCATTACCAATTGTTTCTGCAGGTGCACCGATTATATGTGATACGCTTGCAGGTGCAACCCTGACAGGTACTGTAACCAGTGCAATGACAGGTGGTGTTACATGGTCAGCATCATCCGGAGCTGGTATCTTCTCTGTAAATAATGCGACATTGAATGCCGTCTTTGTTCCGGGCAGAATTGACATCGCTTCAGGACAGGTTACATTAACACTTACAGCAAGTGGTTATGGTACTTGCCAACCGGTTAGCAGTTCAGTAGTATTGCTGATTGAACCTCTGCCAATTTCAAACGCAGGTCCTGATCAGATTTCATGTATAGGTGCAAGTGCTACTGTATCTGCACAAAACAGACAATCTGGTGTACAGTATTCATGGACAGATGGTGCCGGAACAATTGTTGCTCCTGCAAACGCTCCTAGCAATACCTTCAACGTTGCTGGCAATACTAGAAGAATATTGCTGGCAGAAGATTATAAAGGTTGTATTGTAAGAGATACTGTAGATATTACAACATTTACATTGCCAACATTTACGTTAACTCCAAACCCGGCTTGTTACCAAGAGAACCTACTGGTACTGTCTAATCCGAGTCCTGCACCAACAGTTCCTGGTTTATACCAATGGTATAATAATGGCAGAATCATGACAGGAGAAGATAAAACGTTCCTTATTGTTCCTGATACTGGTACATACAAAATCCAGTATTCATACAATAACTGTAGTTCATCAGATCAATTGCCTGTTAAACCAGTACCTGCAATTACTGCAGTTGATGTAACGGCTTGCGGAAATGCAACATTAACTGCAAGTGCAGTACCATCAAGTGCTACTATTGACTGGAGTCTGAATGGAAGTCCGGTAGGTACAGGCTCTCCGATTTCAATTACTTCTGTAGCAAACGATACAATCAAATATGATATTCGTGTAGTAAATCCTACAACAGGTTGTTCAAATACAGATAGTTTATATGTAATAGGTCTGCCAATTCCTCAGATGGTTTCACTGGATTCTACTTCATGCGTTGGTTTAACCGTTCGCTTAACGGCAAGACCAACAAACATTCCGAATCTGGATCAATTCCTGGATCTGAAGTTTGACTGGAGAAAAGATGGCGGTGCTATTTTCGCAACTGATTCTACAATAACGGTGAATTCTGTAGGCCAATACAATGGAGCTATTGCAATCGGTCAATGTAAAGATACTTCTAAAAATAACATTGCATTCGCTGCGTATCCGGTATCAACATTACCAAGAGAATACATGTATTGTCCTGAAACAGATACAACGGTTACACTTGATCCGGGAACTGAAGCTAACACAACCTACACATGGAGCGACGGATTTATTGGTACACCAAACAAGGTTTCGCCTAGAGTAGATAGCGTTTACAAAGTAATTATTACAAACCAGTACTTCTGTTCAATTACAGATCAAACATTGGTTTACGCAATCTGTGCTCCGGATATTCAAGTGCCAACTGCCTTTACTCCTAATCTTACAGGCAGCGGTGACCAGATCTTCAGAGGCTTTGGTAAGTACGAAGTGAATTATAAACTAATGGTATTTAACAGATGGGGTGAAGTAATCTTCATTTCAAATGATAAGTTCATGGGCTGGGATGGTACTTACCTTGGCCAGGAAGCTCCATCAGGTATCTACCCTTGGATTGTTACTTACGAAGGACGTGCTCAATTCAAAGGTCCTTATAAGAAAACCGGTCAGGTGACCCTTATCAGATAAGTTAATATTCATTCATAAAAAAACTCCCGATAGTTATCGGGAGTTTTTTTATACCTACAATTTTCAAACAAATTAGCTGATGTATTCCCATGCAGAATGATAGCCATCATGGGATTCGATATATTCCTGCAGGCCTGAATAAAATTTAGAAGAAGTAAGTGTAGAGGAATCTCCAACAATAATGAGTTTTTTACGCGCACGTGTAATGGCAACATTCATTCTTCTCAAATCTTTTAGGAAACCGATCTCCTGTTTACTGTTTGAACGCACGAGACTAATAATGATTATGTCCTTTTCCTGCCCCTGAAAACCATCGACAGTCTGAACTTGAATATTTTTTGATGTAATGCCTTGTTCTGTCAACTGTTCACGCAGGTATTGAATCTGCAATTTATAAGGACTAATAATTCCAATGCTGGCGTGTTTATTGGCCTCAACAATTCCTGGCAATAAGGTTAAAACAAGATCAGCCTCTTGTTTATTACGGATACCAAAAGGAGCATTTAATAATTCTTCTTCGTAACCAGTGCCGGCAGTGTCTACAAACTGAACAATCGAATCTTCATCCAATCGATGATTCTTAACACTTCCATGCGCCTCCAATTTATTATCATAAAACCATTGCGAAGGGAATTGCATGATCTTTTCATTCATGCGATATTGAATGGCCAGCATTTCTGAAATACCAGACAAAGGCATTAACTTTTCCAGTAAGCTAATTGACAAACCCCTTCTGGAAGCCTCGTCGGACTTGACCGTTGGCGGCAATTGTAAATGATCGCCAGCCAGAATTACTTTCTTAACTTTTTGAACCGGAATCCAGCACATAGGTTCCATAGTTTGTCCGGCTTCATCAAAAATAAGTGTATCAAATTTTTCTTTACCTATTTCCTTATGCATAGACACGACCGGCGTACATGTTACAACCTGATTTTTCACCAACACATTTTGTTGCAAAAACTGAAGTTGATCATCCGCTTGTCCGCGTAAACTACGGGCTTCCTTTAAAATAGCCTTTCGCTGTTCACGTTCTTCCCTGTCAAAATTCCGTTTATACTTATTAGCCATCCGAAAAAACTCTTCGGCACGTTTTTTCAATTCTTTTACCAAACCAAACTGCGCATGATTTGTTACTTGCCGGTCCAGACAATACTGCAAGTTTTGTTCAGTAATTTTTGATGGATTTCCCAAACGAACCACCGGAAGTCCTCTGGCAGCAAGCCTTTCCGTTAACACATCTACTGCTGCATTACTGGAAGCGCAAACCAATACACGTTCTCCTTTCTCTACAAGTGTATGTACAATCTCAACAATGGTTGTTGTTTTGCCTGTTCCAGGAGGGCCGTGAATAACCGCTATATCCTGGGCCTGAATGGCTTTCTCCCAGGCCTTTTGCTGTGAGTTATCTAATTTTTCAGGAATTTTATATGTCTCTTTTGTATCGAAAGACGGAGCTTTTTCACCTAAAATAACATCCCGCAACCGCATGGAATCTTTACTTAACCCATCGTCCCCAGCCCAGTAATCAAGCGTTGAGAGCATGGTTTCGTAACTATGCTTATCGAACAATTTATCCATACCGATCTTGCCATCTGAAAGCCAGTCAGGTGATTCATCTTTCATCAGTTGAACTGTTACCAGATTACCGGCAGACGCAGTAATGACGCCATCAATAAAATCTTCCTGATTGTTGCTATGTTGATGATTTGAAAAAATACGAACCTTATCTCCGGAATAGAACATGTTGGGAGTGTCCGATTCGTATTTACGCTCAACCTCAATATGCAGGCGTTCTGCAAAGCCATAGTATTCACTTTTGATAAAAAGCGGATACCACGTTATTCCGAGTTCTTTCCTTTCCTGTATAGATTGTTTGGCTAGTTCTTCTTCGTAAATTTTAGCATCCTCACTCATTTCTATTTTCAGGAGTTTTTTTATTTCCTGAAAATATTCCTTTGCTACATTCATGAATTATTTCTGTTTTTCTTCAATGGTTTTACAAAGGTCCTTGTACCAGGATTCGCCATACTTACGAATTAGCGGGCCTTTTAAAAATTTATAAATAGGAACACCAAGTTCTTTTCCATTGGAACATGCCGGCTTACA
Organism: Cytophagaceae bacterium; assembly: GCA_021151805.1. Taxonomy (GTDB): domain Bacteria; phylum Bacteroidota; class Bacteroidia; order Cytophagales; family Cytophagaceae; genus Cytophaga. The sequence goes on from JAGKWN010000016.1 coordinate 9,025, forward strand.
GATGCTCCAACGATCATAATTTAACGCGTCAAACTCATCGTATTTCGTAATGCGGATAGGATATAAATGACAGGAAATCGGTTTTTGATAATCAATTTTTTTATCCAGATATGCCTGCTCAATACCACATTTTAAAATACCTTTCGTATCATAAATCGCGTAAGCACATTCCCTGTTATTACCGATTGTAGGTGTTACAGGATCACCTTCTTCATCGGTAACAGATGTTCCCTGCTTTTCAATGGTTTTGATACCATCTTTTGATAAATAAGGCTTTACAACCGGATAAATTTCTTCCAGGATAAGCGCTTCTTCAACATCCAGCGGAGCGCCCATGTCGCCTTCGACACAACAAGCACCTTTACACTTCAATAAGTCGCATACAAAGAACTTTTCTGCGATATCATCGCTCACAACGGCATTTCCTAAAGAAATCATATCTTTAAATTTATCAACATATCAATTCAGGACACAAAGATAATGGTTTTAAAGGGGATTAAATCGTAAATTTATCCTTTAAATAAATGTACTGAATGAGTTATCTAGATTCATTAAATGACGTTCAACGACAGGCAGTTGAACAAACAGACGGCCCTGTAATGATCATTGCCGGCGCAGGCTCCGGAAAAACCCGTGTGCTTACTTATCGCATAGCCCATTTGATCCAGAAAGGCGTTGAACCTTTCAATATATTATCCCTGACCTTTACCAATAAAGCTGCCAAGGAAATGCAGCACCGGATCCAGGCTGTTTGCGGCAGTGAAGCCCGGAATGTGATGATGGGTACCTTCCACTCTGTCTTTTCAAGAATCCTGCGGGTTGAATCCCAGAAAATAGGCTTTCCGAGTAATTTTACGATATATGATACCGAAGACTCTAAATCGCTTTTGAGATCTATATTAAAAGAACAAAATTTAGACGATAAGGTATATAAGCCCAATACTGTTTTCAACCGGATCAGCGCCGCTAAAAACAGGCTCATCTCCTACCGCGAATATCTTGCGAACCCAAACTACATGGCCGATGACAGAGCAGCCTTACGTCCTGAAATGGGAAAGCTTTACCAGATGTATCAGGAGCGTTTGATCCGTTCCGGAGCTATGGATTTTGACGATTTACTTTTCTACACATATAAACTATTCAATGAACATCCGGATGTATTGAATAAGTATCAGCACAAATTCAAATACATCATGGTAGATGAGTTTCAGGATACAAACATTGCTCAGTACAACATCACTAAAAAGCTTGCAGCGATGAACCGCAATATCTGTGTTGTTGGGGACGATGCACAAAGTATCTATGCCTTCCGCGGAGCGGACATCCAGAATATCCTGAACTTCGAAAAAGATTACCCGGAATTAAAAGTATTAAAACTTGAACAGAATTACCGCTCAACAAAAACCATTGTTGAAGCCGCTAATAATGTTATTACAAAGAATAAAGCGCAGTTAAAAAAGGATGTCTGGACGTCAAACGAATCCGGAGAGAAAATCCACGTATACCGCGCAGCAAGCGACAATGAAGAAGGACGAATTATTGCGCAAACAATCTTTGAAAACAAGATGAATCTACAATTGCGGAACAAGGACTTTGCTATTTTGTACCGTACCAATTCACAATCCAGAAGTTTTGAAGAAGCATTGCGTAAACTCAACATCAATTACAAAGTTGTTGGCGGTATGTCCTTCTACCAAAGAAAAGAAATCAAAGATGTTCTTGCATACCTCCGTTTTGTATTAAACGACCAGGATGAGCAAAGCTTCAGACGTATCATCAATTTCCCTAAACGTGGTATTGGTGATACCACCATTGCTAAACTATTTGTTATTGCTGATGAACAGGGAACTTCCATCTGGGACATCCTGTGCAACATCAGAAGCATCATGACCGGCCGCCTTGTGCCTTTGATTGAAGGTTTTGTGGACCTGATCAAATCATATAAAATCCTTGCTCAGACAAAAGATGCATTTGAAGCGGCCAACGAGATCACCAAGCAATCCGGTCTGCTGAAAGAATTGTATGAAGACAAAACCGTTGAAGGTATTGCCCGCTATGAAAACGTGCAGGAATTACTGAATGGTATCAAAGAATTTGTTGATCGTCCGGATCAGGAAGATAAGTCACTGGGAAGCTACTTACAGGAAATTTCTTTATTGACCGATACTGAAAATGATAAAGAAAACAAAGACTATGTAACGCTGATGACCATTCACTCAGCCAAAGGTCTTGAGTTCAATCAGGTATTTGTTGTAGGAATCGAAGAAGACCTGTTCCCATCAGCAATGATGCTGAATAGCCGCGCTGATCTGGAAGAAGAACGTCGTTTGTTTTATGTAGCCATTACACGTGCTGAGAAGCGTCTGACTTTAAGTTTTGCAACTTCTCGTTACCGTTTTGGCCAATTGAAAAGCTGTTCACCAAGCCGCTTCCTGGAAGAAATCGATCCACGGCATTTACAGATGAGTACCATCACAGCCACTTCGATCGGTTCACAGGATTCGGGACCTGCTTTTAGCGGAATCAAGCCTAAAACCAACACTTCTACCATACAGGTAAAGCCAAAAGTTGCTGCCGCTCCTGCTTATACTCCTTCAGAAGATTTTAAACCAAGTGACACCAGCAATCTGGCGATCGGAATGAAGGTCGAACACCCTAAATTCGGCTTTGGAGAGGTTAAAAACATACAATCAAACGGAACAGACCGCAAAGCATTGATTGATTTTAAAAATTTAGGAGAAAAAACACTAATTCTTAGCTTCGCGAAACTGAGAATTCACGAATCTTAGTTAACTTAAGGCTTTAATACAAAGATCAAATGACATTAATTAAAGGAGATCCTGGTAAGGGTATCGTATTAAAAGAATACGGTAAAAATATACAGAAAATTGTTGACTGGATTTTAACGATTGAAGATAGAGATCAGCGTACCCGTTACGCAAACACTTGCGTTGAACTGATGCGTCAGCTAAACCCTGGTGTGCGTGACACAGAAGAACATACAACAAAATTATGGGATCACCTTTTCATCATGTCCAATTTCAAACTGGATGTAGATACTCCCTACCCGATGCCAGACATCGCCGTTCTTGGAAGAAAGCCGGAACGCGTACCATACAATCACAACAATTTAAAATACAAACATTACGGCAAGAACATCAATCTTCTGATTGAGCAGGCTATCCTGAAAGAAGATGGCCAGGAAAAAGAAGATGCGATTATTTACCTGGGCCGTTTGATGAAACGTTTGTACAGTACATGGAATAAAGAGAATGTTGATGATGAAGTGATCGTTGAACATTTATCTGAGCTTTCAAAAAAGAAACTCGTTATTGATGTAGCAAAAGTAAAAGAAGAACGTTTGTTTGATACCGTTGGCGGAGCTGTTGCAGACAGCAGAATACCTGGAAGTTCAAGCAATTCAAATAGCGGATACTCAAGATCTGGAGGCAGCAGCAACCGTCGTTCAAATTCAAACGGAGGCAATGGTTACTCCAGCAATAGTGGCAATACCAATTCGAACAGATATCAGCAAAACCAAAATAAACCAAGAAGAAGAAATTAATGGCATCTTTTGAAATTACAGGAGGAACTAAATTACGTGGAGAAATCGTACCTCAGGGCGCAAAAAATGAAGCACTTCAAATCCTTTGTGCAGTATTAATATCTCCTGAACCTATTGTTATACATAATGTTCCGAACATCATAGACGTCAACAAACTCATTGAGTTGTTAAACGACATGGGTGTTCTGGTAACAAAGATTACATCTTCTTCTTATCGTTTTGAATCCAAAGACATCAATCTTGATTTTTTAGATACGGAAGAATTTAAAAAGAAAGCATCTGCATTACGTGGTTCTATTATGATCATCGGGCCATTGCTGGCTCGTTTCGGGAAAGCGAAAATGCCTAAACCAGGTGGTGATAAAATTGGAAGAAGAAGGTTAGACACACACTTTATTGGTTTGCAGAAATTAGGTGCTTCATTTGACTACGATTCAAATGACAGCTTCTATAACATCAGCGCACATGAATTGAAAGGTTGCTACATGTTGCTGGACGAAGCATCTGTAACAGGTACAGCAAACGTTGTATTAGCTGCTGTAATGGCGAAAGGCGAAACAACAATCTATAATGCAGCATGCGAACCTTACCTGCAGCAATTGTGCAGCATGCTAAACCGCATGGGTGCAAAGATCAGCGGTATCGGATCAAACCTGTTGAAAATTGAAGGTGTAGATTATTTAGGCGGAACGGAACACACAATCCTTCCGGATATGATCGAGATTGGTAGCTTCATTGGTCTTGCAGCAATGACAGGCTCTGAGCTTACGATCAAGAATTGCCGTATCGATATGTTAGGCCTTATCCCATCAGTATTCCAGCGCCTGGGTATTAAACTGGAATTCAGAGGAGATGATATTTACATTCCTGAACAAGACTACTACGAGATCGATACATTCATTGACGGTTCTATCTTAACCGTTGCGGATCAGATCTGGCCAGGCTTCACGCCTGACCTGTTGAGTATTGTTTTAGTGGTAGCTACACAAGCGAAAGGTTCAGTTCTGATCCACCAGAAAATGTTTGAAAGCCGTTTGTTCTTTGTCGATAAATTGATTGACATGGGCGCGCAAATCATTCTTTGTGATCCACATAGAGCAACTGTTATTGGTCTTGGCAAACAGGTTTCATTAAGAGGTATTTCCATGAGCTCTCCGGATATCCGTGCGGGTGTATCTTTATTGATTGCTGCAATGTCAGCACAGGGCAAATCTACCATTCATAATATTGAGCAGATTGATCGCGGCTATCAGAACATTGATACCAGATTGAATGCCTTAGGTGCAAAAATCACACGTTTAAGCTAATACCAGATATGGGAACTTTTAAGAAAATACTTTTCAGTATAATTATTATTGGCTTGCTTTTCATTGCCTTTATGATGTTTGGTTCATATGGCGATGGTTACAGAGCAGGAGCATTAACAAAAGTTTCCCGTAAAGGCGTACTCTTTAAAACCAATGAAGGTGAAATGTTCATTGGTACAAGTATAGAGAACGGAGATGGCGATGTTGAATCAGGTGGTGTAATCAATAACATCTGGTACTTCTCTATTAAAAATGATGAAGAATTACTTAAGAAGCTTGATGATGCCTTATTAAACGGTCACAGAGTTAAATTACACTATTATCAAAAATACTGGAGATTGTTTTGGGTTGGCGATACCAAATACATCGTTGATGAAATGGAAGTCATAAAAGAGCCAGCTCATTAAACAATACACATTTCCTTTAACATTGAATCATAAGCCGGGTATTCCCGGCTTATTTTTTTGTATTCTGCCAGTTCAAAATCTGCGAAATCAAAACCCGGAGCTACCGTACAACTAACTAAGCCAAAGCCGCTACTTCCCTTTATCCTTGCTCCAAACCAAGCATTCGCTGGTACTGTAAATTGAAATACCTCTCCTTTTTCTATTGCTGTTCCTAAGGTAATGATTGAAACATCCCCCTTATTCAAAACGACGACTTCAACAGGACTGCCGGTATGAAAAAACCAGGTCTCGTCGGATTTGATTTTATGCAAATGCGATTTATCTGATCCATCCAACAAGAAATAAATGGAGGTAGAAACATTGCGTTCACCTGAAAATCCTTCAAATACTGAATGCATCTCTGAACGATAAACTTCTTTAAAATAGCCTCCTTCAGGATGAGCTGTTAAACCTAAATGTTCAATATAGAATGCTGCTGTTGACATGAAAGGAAATTATGAATTATGAATTATGAATTATGAATTATGAATTATGAATTATGAATTATTACAAATAAAAAATCCCGCCCTGATAGTTATCGGGACGGGATTATAATATTTAGTGAGCTATATGATTATGCGTAGCTGTTTAACATTACAGGCATTACAAGCATCAATACATCTTCATGCTCATCTTTATCTGCCGGAGTGATGATACCAGCTCGGTTTGGTGCAGAGAAGTGCATAGAGATTTGCGGACTATCTAAATTGCTTAGCATTTCAACCAGGAATTTAGCATTAAATCCGATCTCCATATCCTGACCTTCAAACTCACAAGATAAACGTTCGTTCGCTTCGTTAGAGAAATCCAAATCTTCTGCTGAGATCTGTAATTCACTACCTGCTAATTTCAAACGAACCTGGTGTGTTGTTTTATTTGCGTAGATAGAAATACGTTTCAATGAGTTCATCATATCCGTTCTTGTGATTGTAAGAACGTTTGGATTGTCAACCGGGATAGCGTTCTCATAATCAGGGAAACGCTCATCGATCAAACGACAAATCATTTTAATGTTGTTAAAGCTGAAGAATGCATTTGATGCATTGTATTCGATTTTAACATTTGTATTTTCTGAAGGCAATGAAGCTTTTAGTAAGTTCAATGCTTTTTTAGGAATGATCAATGTGTTGGCCATTTCAGAAACAATATCCGTACGTCTGTAACGGATCAAACGGTGACCGTCTGTAGCAACAAATGTTGCATTTGATTCTGTCAAAGATACATAAACCCCCGTCATAGCAGGTTTCAATTCATCGTTGCTCGCAGCAAAGATGGTTGAAGAAATAGCACGGTTTAATATTTCAGTTGAAATATCAACGCTATAGCCATTTTTTACAGCTGGTACTTTCGGGAAATCTGTAGCATTTTCTCCTGAAAGCTTATAACGACCGTTGTCAGAACTGATTTCGATGCTATAGGTCTCCGGATCGATCGTAAATGTTACAGGCTGCTCAGGAAGGTTTTTAAGCGTATCCAGCAAAATCTTTGCAGGAACGGCAATGCTACCCTTAGCTTTCGCTTCTACAGCGATTTCTGTAATCATTGATGTTTGAAGATCAGAAGCATAAACAACCAGCATTCCATCTCCAATTTCAAATAGGAAATTTTCTAAAATAGGCACTACCGGATTGGTTGTAATAACACCGTTAATGGCAGTTAATTGCTTTAGCAATGCATTTGAAGAAACGACAAATTTCATCCTTGAATCTTTTTTATAAATAAACCAAAAATATTAGTGTAAAAATAAGACATTGTTCACGAATATTCTAGCGAACAATGGCTTATTTATCCATAAACCATTGTTTTCTTACTAATAACCTAAAGAACACTTCCGGGCTCAGGGTTACCAACTCTCCATTATCCACAACCCTGGCATAAAGCAACTTGGTTCCGGGAAGAGCTTTATATATCTGAATCGTTCTGGAGCGGCTTTTATCAAAATCAATCACCGATAAAAACACTTCCGGCTTTTGTGATTTCAACAGGTATTCCACAGAATCTTTCTGCTTATCAACAAGGTAATTTTCAACATTTATATGTTGAAATAAAGATAAATATGTTTGTAAGCGTGTTGAATCTACAACTGGCATGTCAACAACTTCATACTTGTTTAAAACTTTTTTTATGGCAAATCCATCCTTTGGAGCAGATTCATACTTTAATTGAATTTCTTCTATCCCTCCGGCCATATTCCGGAACAAGGCTTTGTTTCTCCAGTCTCCCGGCGCTAATTTAAACAGGTCTGTTAAATCGCCTGTAAAACCCGGTACATATACAATATATGGCTCTGCCGAAGGGGCATTGATAAAATAAGAGCTATTCTCATCATTATCATTGGTAAGTATCCAGAATTCCTTTTCACCTTCTTCTGTCAATACTTCTACGTGTACACCTTCAGAGATCAAACGCTTCCTGACCTTTTCCTTAATCTCTGATGCCACAGGCATCTTCACTTCCATTCGTGCAAGTCCCAGCTTCATCGTTGTAATGATATCCCTTCGAACATCATATTTAGAATCAATAAACCATACCTGCTCTGTTTTAGGAGCTACATAATGCGAATGCTTATTATTCGTAAATGTAACCTTCACCAGGTCAGTTGTATCAATTTTAATAAAATCCGAATACTCAGGCTTGCCGGCTCTTTCTTTATTCGTGAGTGTCCATAAGGCCATGATCCCCGTTACAACGGCTAACAGGAACAATACTTTAACACGGGTTGTAATACCTGTAAACATAACTTAACTAAGAATTGCGTGGTGTACCGTATTTTTTCTTACGCCACATATAACGGCTGATTCCATAGATCAAAACAATCATGATCGGTGAAACAATATTTATGATTTGCCAGAATTTCTTATCTGCTTTAATCTTCTGATCATTTAATGGGCGCAGCACTACTTCTTTTTCACGAACAAGCAGCAGTTCTTCTTCCATCATGTAATCAATCGTATTCATGATAAATTCCTTGTTAGAAAACAAATAACGCATATCGCGGTCATATCCTACCGGAACCGGCATCTTCCGATTCGCATCATAGTCATTGCGAATCATTTCAAGATCTCCGCATACTAATATTTTAGAAGGTTTAGCACCAGAAACCACTGTTGCATTTTCAAATGGTACCGGACGGCTTTTATACAAGGATGCAAAATCCCCTTCTAATAAACACGCTACTGTTTTATTTCCACCTTTGAATGATTCCGGATTCAGATCCTTTTTCAATTCATCCAGATCAATCTGGAACGGCACCTGTACTTCTTTAGATTGAATAGAGGTTTGAATCAACGGTGTCTTTTTGATTCCGTTTGCTTTAACTGTATCAAGAGAGCCTGCAAAACGTAGAACAATCGCATCCATATTTTTTACAATCGGATGATTACCGAATTGATAGATGATTGGATAGTATGGAAAATTAAGCGCCTGCACTTCTCCGTTCAAACCTGTCTGCACAACTGTTTTGGCACAATTCATATCTTCTACTACCGACTGGTTCATGCGCACCCCATATCTGAAAAGCAGATCATCCAGATTCAGGTTTTTACTCAAGCCAAATGTTTCTCCATTCTTCAAACTGTCTTTGCGAATATCAATGGCATCATAAATAAACATTGCTTTGCCGCCATTATTGATAAACTGATCCAGAATGAATTTCTCCTTTTCTGTATACGCCAGCTTCGGACCTATCACCATGGCCAGGTCAACATTTTTCAACGCATTCAAACTATCCAGGCGAACACGCTTCACGGCATAAAATTCATTCAGTGTACTGGTTATATCTTCCAGGTTTTCTTTTGAAGGCTCATCATGCCCTTCGATAATAGCAATGGATTTATATTGCGTAATACTAAGTTTGCGTATTGCTTTCAACAGTTCAAACTCTACACCTTCTACAGCCTGGTTTAATTGCTCCTCGTCAGACTGTACTTTATTTCCTTTCAAAAACTGAACAGGTGTTTCGTTCTGTCTATAGCTCACGATCGCACCCGGAAAAATCAGTTTCTCCGTTTTCTGTCCGTTCTTCTCTTCCAGAAAATACTTAGGTTTGATCCCTCTTTGCGCAATCAATCGAAAGCCACGCTCACGCATTTGTTCATCGGCTTCGTCTGAGGGGTTGATAAATCTATATTCTAATTTATTATTTGAATAAGCTTTAAACTGATCTAGTTTTTCTTTAATGGATTTTCTTAACCTGTCATAATCCGGATTCAATTCACCATCCAGAAAAATTTCCACATATACATCTCCATCCAATTCACTCAATACTTTTTGAGAAACCGGGGAAATTGAATATCTCTTATCTTCAGTAAAATCAAGTCGAAAGAAATGTTCAGACAAAATGATATTAACAAATACCAAAATGGCTATCAGGAACACATATTCGAGTATGTCGTTTTTTTTCTTCACGTTGCTTACCACTTTCTGCTGCCTAAAATAATTTTTGTCGATAAAAGCATAATGCCTATCACTGTCAAAAAGTAAAATACATTCCTCGAATCCACCACACCTTTACTCAATGCATTGTAATGATAATCCAAACCAAATGGCAATAACGTTACTGCAGAACCTTCCCATAAGCTTAAGCTTGCCAGATGATCAAAGCCACTGTACAGCAAATAGCATAGCAACAAGGCAACAATGAATGAAACAATCTGATTGGTACTGATGGATGATGCAAAGATTCCGGTAGCCGTATATACACAGCCTAATAAAAATAATCCGATGTACGATGATGCTACTGCTGCAGAATCAATATTTCCAACGGGTTTACCTAACTGATAAACGGAAATATAATACAATGCCGTTGGTATAAGTGCCAATGCAACCAGTGAGCAGGCTGATAAATATTTCCCCATCAGCAATGACCAATCACTGATTGGCTTGGTCAATAACAATTCAATGGTTCCATCCTTTTTCTCTTCGGCAAAAGAACGCATTGTTATTGCCGGAATCAATAATAAGAACGCTAACGGACCGTAAGAAAACAATGTATCCATTTCCGCATATCCGTAATCAAGAATACTGCTTTCGGGCAGCACCCACATGAAAATACCTATGAAGGTTAAAAAAACAAGTATAACAAGATAGGCAATTAATGAATTAAGGAATACGGCTATTTCTTTCCTGAATATACTCCACATAAGGTCAATTATATTTTAGAAGTTAATTCTCTGAACACACTTTCCAACGACTGCTCTTCTATTTTCATTTCGATGAGTGTCCAGCCTTTTTCTGCACAGGCTTTAAAAATCAACGGACGGGTATCGGCATCTGTTGTTACAACCAGCTCGTAGATGTTGCCCTGTACATGCCTTGCATCCGAAACATAATCAAAGCTTTTAAAGAAAGGTATGTCTACGGTTTCAGTAAACTCCAGTCTTATAATTTTAATAGCTGTATTCAGATTACGTATTTCAGCAATTGTTTTATCGGCAACAATCTTACCCTTATTGATAATGATTACCTGGTCACACAATGCCTGCACTTCCTGCATGATGTGTGTTGAGAAGATTACTGTTTTATCTTTTGCAATGGTCTTTATTACTTTTCTGATTTCCAGAATCTGGTTGGGGTCCAAACCGGTTGTTGGTTCATCCAGAATAAGCACCTGCGGATCATGAATCAGCGCCTGTGCCAGTCCGGCTCTTTGTCTATACCCTTTTGATAAAGCACCTAGTTTTTTGTATTGTTCAACTCCTAAGCCACACAGATCAATCATTTCGGCAATACGCTTTTGGAGGTGTACGCCTTTCATGCCATACAGACCACCTGTAAATTGCAGGTATTCCTGTACGTACATATCTAAGTATAAGGGATTGTGTTCGGGTAGATAGCCAATTTGTCTGCGTACTTCTATAGGCGATGCTTCCACATCATAGCCGCAAACTTCAACCTTACCGGCTGATGGCGGAATGAAGCATGTTGCAATCTTCATAGTAGTTGACTTCCCTGCACCATTCGGACCTAAAAATCCTGTTATTTGTCCTTTGTTTGCAGTAAAAGTTATACCATCAACAGCACGCTGCGTTCCATAAATTTTAACTAAGTCTTTTACTAATACAGACATATTTAGGTATTTTTTCAAAAATACGTATATTTTTCGAGTTTATTGTAGATGCCCGGGGGCAATTCTTACTAACACTCCGACTTCAAAATATTATATTGTTGACATAAATTTCATTTCAAACCAGGAAGGTTTTTAATACCTTAGTCCTTTCTAAAACATATATATGAAAAAGACACTTTTGTTCATCATCGCTCTTTTTATTATTCAGTCCTCCCAGGCACAAAAATTATTCACCTTTGGGCCAATGGTTGGACTTACCTCATCCATGCTGGATCATTCAGATGTTGCCAACAGCAAGCCTGGCACCGGCTATGCAGTTGGTGGTTTTCTTCGTGGAGACATCAAAAAATTCTATATCCAACCAGCAATCTACTATGTACATAATACATCTACCTTTGATTTCAATCAATCAAACATAGATACCAAAATGAATAACATAAATGCGGACCTATTGCTTGGATACAGAATTTTTAAATTTACCGATTTGACGTATGTGCGCATATTCGCCGGACCGAGCTATTCAAACATCAGTTCATTTAAATACGATGGTGGCAAACCTGACTATTCTTCGGATAATATCCTATTGAATGTTGGTGCAGGATGGGATGTATGGAAATTAACGTTCGACCTGAGATATCAGCAAGGATTAACTGATATTGACAAAACCAGCAGCACGCTGTATACGAATGTATTTATGCTGTCTGCAGGGTTTAAAATTTTATAACAACTGTTCTAAATATAAAAAGTGAAGCCTGAATAATTTATTAAGGGCTTCACTTTTATTGACCTTTTTCTTTAAAAGCAAAGGTAACAACGCCTTTTGCTATAGGCTTTCCTGCCGGGAATTTCATCTTGTAAATTTCCCCCCGGGATTTTTGGGTAAACTCTTTACCTATATTTTTTTTAACAACGGTAGCTTTTACAACATTACCAAGACTATCAACGGTTACAGCAAAAGTAATATAATACTTATACTCCTTTGGGTTTTCAATTTTTGACTGAGCGGCAGCTATCCACTCTGCATCGTTAAGCTTATCCGATGAAATAGTATCCTGAGCAAAGACAGTATTTGTTAGCATACCGAGGAAAATAAACAGAAAAAATTTAATACGTCTATTCATTTTTATATTGGTAAAAAATCAAACTTTAAATAATTGATCGGCACACCCTGGTTCAGATAAGTCTTTTCATAAGTAGTCTGAATACCGTAATGTTCCGCTAATAGATCAGACTGGTACAGATCATGTGTAAACTCAAGGTTTGCAATCTTAAGCGACGGATCCTGCAATACTTCCAGCGTGTGATCAAACAGTACTTTATTATCCGTTTTAAAGAAAACCTTACCGCCGGCAGGCATGAGCTTACGATAGATATTCATAAAGCGTAACCCAGACAAACGTAGTTTCGCTTCACTCTCTCTTGGCTTCGGATCCGGAAAAGTGATCCAGACACCTTTCACTTCACCAGGTAAAAAGAAGTCTTCAAGGTTCTGTAGTTTTGTTCTGATAAACGCTGTGTTTGTCAAACCTTGTTCAACGGATAATGAACTTCCCTTCCAAAGCCTTGCTCCTTTTATATCTAATCCAATGTAGTTATTCTCAGGAAACAATGCTGCCAAACCTGTTGTATATTCAGCCCTTCCGCAGCCAACTTCCAGAATGATCGGATGGTCATTCTTAAAATATTCATTCCATTTTCCTTTATATGCCTTGTAATTTTCTTTTTCAGGTTGAAACAGGTTGTGTACCTCTTCGTTCCATTTAAAGCGCATTAATTTTTTACGTGCCATTCTATTTAATTACTAAATCTCCCAGAACATACAAACTTCCCCCTACCCAAATTATATCGTCACGGCCGGCATTTTTTCGGGCTTGTTCAAATGCATCATTTACATTTGGTATGGCTTGTCCGCGCAAACCGTAGCTTTGTGCCAATGCTTCCAGTTCTGTTGCAGGCATTGCCCTGTACGAATCTGCCTGACAAAAATAATAGGATGCTTCTTTAGGCATCAGAGATAACACCTGAGAAATATCTTTGTCTTTCACCATGCCAATTACAATATGCATTGGCTTTTTATATTGTTGCAGTTGTCTTACAGAGTACTCCATGCCGGCAACATTGTGAGCCGCATCCAGCACAACTAAAGGTTTGTGCGATACAACCTGCCAACGGCCTCGAAAGCCTGACAATTGCTGCACCTGTTCAAGTCCGCTTTTTATAGATGTTTTACTAATATTCCACCCTTTCAAAACCAGTTGATCAAGCACAGATAAAATACCAATGATGTTTTTTACCTGGTAATTTCCCTGCAGATCCAATGCAAGATTGTATTGCTGATTTACGTTAAGATCTGTTATTGTTAGCTCCAGCAATGCATCTGAAGCCGAATCAATCGCAGCATCATAGCATTCAAAAGCTTTTATTAATGGTGCCTTCAGCCTGTCAGCAATCGCTTCATATATAGAGACCAAACCTTCCTGCCATTCCGAAATAACAATCGGTGTAGATGCTTTTATGATCCCTCCTTTTTCAGCAGCAATTAATTCAGGCGTATTACCTAAAAACTGTGTATGATCAAGACTTACATTGGTAATCAGGGAAACTTCAGGCTGAATGATGTTCGTCGCATCCAGACGACCACCCATGCCCGTTTCAATGATTGCAATGTCTACCTGCTGTTTCGCAAACCAATCGAATGCAAGGATCGTTGTAATTTCAAAAAAAGAAGGTTTAAACTGATCGAATATATCTGTATGCTGCTGAACAAAACCCACCACTACCTCCTGTGGAACAGGAATACCGTTGATGCGGATACGTTCAGTAAAATCATGAATATGCGGTGAGGTATATAAACCTACTTTATAGCCCGCGCGCTGCAATACAGCAGCCAACATGCTTGAGCTACTGCCCTTGCCGTTAGTGCCGGCAATATGAACAGATTTAAATAAGAGATGCGGATTACCGAATGCGGCAGAGATTCCAAGGACATTATCAAGGCCGGGCTTATATGCTAAACCTCCTTGCTTTTCAAAGGCGGGGTATTGATTATAAAGAAAATCAATTGCTTGATTGTAATTCACGAACTAAGTCTTGCGGAATACAAATTCCATTTTACCAGTATATGATTCGCTGGTGGTACGATTATCTCTGTTTTTGATAAATTCCATTTTACGGATTTCATCTTCACATTTTTTTATCAGAGCTTTGCTTACCTGCTGCTCACCAGCAGTAATACTAAGAATATTTCCTTCATTATCTATTTTAACAGTAAAAGTAACTTTACCTGCTTCTTGTTCGGTATTATCAACTTTGGGTTCCGCATCCAGATGCCATCCATCCATAGTTAGTGCACTTTTCTTACCATTTCCGCCAGTACCATTGCCTCCGTTACCCGGATATAAACCCTGACCCTCTAGTGTGCCTTCCGGCTTACCAAAATTGCCGGTTTTATTAGAAGTTCCTTGCCCTTCTGTACCGCCTGGTTTAGATGTGCTGGTATTTTTATTAGTATTCTGGGTAGTGTTCTGTGTTGTATTGGTAGAGGTTTGTGAAGTAGAAGTCTTTTTGGTATCAGGAACCACGTTGTCTGCATTTACATTCGTTGTTGAAAGTACTTCTTCTGGTGCAGCGGCTTCTTCGGCAGCTTGTGCATTATCTGCCTGTTCTGTGTGCTCCTGATTGTCTGTTGCCTGATCCATGGAATTGTTATCCCCTGAACCTTCAGAATCAAAACCAAAATTTATATCTGCTCCGGCCATACCGGATAATGGTGGGTCTTGTGCTTTAAAAACTGTTATAAAAAAGAATAACAGTAAAAACAAGGCGTGAATTACAACGGAGATTATGATCCCTTTAACTTCTTTGTCTTTTTGTTCATTCACTGCCATGACTGTCCGCGTTTAAAGTGCCAACGTTTTTTCTCAGGTAATAGTATTCGTTACCTGCAGCTACTTAGTATTTCTTTATCCAGGTACCGCTGAAATCAGCTTCTAATCCCGAAGCCTCTGTGTTAGCTGCTTCCATGGAATCAAATGTTCCTACTGCTACTTTGTAATATCCGTTTGCATCTATCGGTAGCTTTGTTACAGCTTTACCTTTTGCTGATAGTTTTTCATACAATTTATCAGCATTTGATTCAGTTTTAAATGAACCTACAATAACATAATATTTACCCGAAACTGCATCAGCTGTTTTTACGGCTGCCACTGCTTTCTTTTCTTTTTTTACAGAAACAGGTTTCTCTTCAACGATAGTTTCTTCAACAGCTGCAACTTCTTCAGGCATTTCTACTGCCTGCTCCACTTCTGCTACAACAGAAGAATCAACGGTTGCCACTTTAGTTGTTGTATCAGCTACTGCAACTTCTTTTTTAATGCCTAAGGTTTTAAAAATACTGATACCACCAAGAGAGATATCCTGCTGTTGGTTATATACAACGTATCCTGCAGCTCCAATCAATACCACTAATGGCATTAAGATCAAAAGAACTTTCGTAAGAGAACTGGATTTCTTTTGTGCAGCTTCACCTTTTTCAGTCGTCTTCGTAGACGCGTCTTTTGCATTACGGTGAGTAGTCGGCTGGTTCATATTGTAAGTATTACGCTCAATTGGTTTAAAAACAAAATCTGTCAGCCCGAAACTGTCAGATGAGAAATTAATCAGGTAGTCTGGTTCAAACTCCAGTTTTCCTTCTACGTTATAAAAAAAGCGGCCAATGCCATTAAAATTATAGAGTTTGTATAATGAAAGTGACGATGAAATTTTCTTAACGAATTCATCAATCAATGTATTGGCATCATTAAAACTAATCTTCTCATTTACAGATATTTCAGAAGCTAATAAACCATCATTTACCTTGATCTGGGCATTAAAACCCAAGGTTCTGCCGGGTGCTGTAAATTTATGTGTAATGGGATGTATATCAGCAGAAGTTGGCTGGGCAATGAACGCACCAAAGCCTGGAACGATCACACAGTCGTGATTTCCAACCAATTCCGATATATATGATTCAATATTTTTCATTTAAAAGCTATACGTCAAACCACCTAAAATGTTGATTCCTTTCACCTGGTAGTATAAATACCTTTGATATTTCTGTGACAATATATTATTAAATTCTAAGAAAGCCGAGAAACTGCTTGAAAATCTATATTCTGTTCTCAAGCTCAGGTCGGCAATGTCTTTTAACTTAACACTTGTATTACTCTCCAGATTAAGACCTTGTATACCACTAAGGTAATACATTTCAGCATTAAAGTATATTTTTTTCTTTAAATTATATTGAAGACCAAGGGCCAGCTGTGAAGCCGGACGGTGCCAGGCTTTCGCCAACACATCAGTGTTCCAGGCATTGTAGATGTAATTTGCAGAAATTCTCCAGTCCTGGTTCAGGTCATAAAAGAGGCTTCCATCCAATACAAATACGCCGGCATTATCATATAGAGCAGTGAATTTACTGGAGTCTGTTATACTGTTCGTGAAGAAATACTGGTTGGTATAAGCTTTATAACCTAGTTGCGCTTTATAGCTGACTTTATCAGATAAGTTTCCGCTTGAGCCTACATAAATGTCAATTTTCTTGTTCGAATGTGCCAGCGGAACATCCGATCCCAGATAAGGATTTTGTTGAATGAAAGTACGGTAAGTATTCTTCTCCATACCACCGCCAATACCGGCAAACAACATGATTTTACCCGGGATATAGTTATAATTTGCATGAATGACCGGGTATAAATGCATCCCCTTTGAACCTTTCAGGGTATCGGTTGAATAGTTCACATTAGCACCAACAGTAATCTCCCACTTATCCTGAATAAGTTTATACGTTGGTTTTATCTGAAACAAAATTCTGTTTAATGTAGAAGAATCAGATCTGTTCGCACTGGAAATCCCCAGATCAACAGCTGCGCTGCGGGTGTCATTCAGTTTTAAATCCCCTCTTCCGTTCCAGGCAATTTCAAGCTCGCTTGCTTTCAGCTTCGTTGTTAAATAATACAAGTCTAAGCCTGAATTGTATGTAAACTTGTCGCCGACTTTTGTTTTAACCGTGTTTACACCCGCATGGAAAAGCTGGTATGTTTGCTTGATCGAATCTTTATTATTGGCAGCAATATCCTGTGGCAAACCATAATATCTGTAACGGTTGTTGCTATATGAAACGTGCCCTCTCCAGGTAGAATTTTTACCGTAGCTGCTGCCAAAGAATTCAAGCAGGTCTTGTCCATTTCCTGAATTCTGTAAAGAACCTTTAGAAGATGACAAATGTTTGAAATGTGTACCGTAAGAATATTTGGAACTACGTTTGTTTGTATAATAAAATTCACCCAATACAGTTCCGTAATTTCCAAAGCCAAGCTTTGCATAACCCGGTAAAATAGGACTGATAGAATCCACGGGCATAGTAGGAATCTTCACCTTCGCATCAAACCGCGGTGGATTGATTGTGTAATCACGTGTATCGTACTCTTGTGACTTCGGTTCCGGTGTTGGCTGTACATCCAGGTTCTGTTCGTAAAAACGGTTTGCCGGAACGAGTTCAAGTTTTGCGTTTACTTCGTTATAGAAAACAGCTGTAGGGATTTCACCTTCCTTTTGCGCAAACAGTGATGTTGAACCTGTAAATACAAGTAAAGCAAGTAATAGCAGCTTATTATTCATTACCTTCACCCTCCTTCGTTTTTTTAGTTCCATCTAACGCATTTAATTGATCAAGCTTAACCTGGGCTTGTTTTCGAATATCTTCCACCGGAGACTTCTGAATGATTGACAATAATGTTTCTCTGGCCTGGAACAATTCGTTCTTCGCAATAAAGTTATCTGCAATCAACAGGAATGATCTGCCAAACCAGGTTTCATAACTATAGAATGTATTATTAAAGTCATATAACGTTTCGATGGACTGCTTGTACTGTTTCTTTTCATATTGAATCTTAGCAACCATATATTGTGATTCCGCAGCACTAATATCTTTCGCACCATTCAAACAAGACAAGAAATAATCCTGTGCCGCATCGTAATCTTTTTTCTGATAAGCAATTTTACCTTTATGTAACAGTGCTTTATTTTCTGCATCTGGTGCGGCAGAGCCATGACCCAACACTTTATCTGCATAAATAGTAGCAGAATCAAGTTTGTTTGAATCATAATAAGCAGTCATTAATCCTACCCAGGCAGCAGTTTTTTCCTTGTTGGTTGACGCATTCTTCTGAAGTTCATCATAGAATTTGATCGTATTCGGCAAATCATTCTGTACATAAGAAATCTCTGCTAAACGTTGTACTGATTTTTTATAGTATTGATTTTTTGCAGTTACTATTTCAGCATAAAGTTTTTTAGCATTATCATATTCTTTCGTTCTGAAATATGAGTCTGCCAGATAAAACTGTGCTTCACCAATATTAGCATGGTTTGGATATTGCTGGATGAATGCAGCAAAGGCTGGTATCGCCTGTTTGTATTTCTCAGCATTGTAAAGCGACTGGGCATTTCTGAAATCAACTTCTTTCAGATCTTTTGAATCTGGATTTGCATCTTTGTAAGAAGCAAGTATTGCCGGAAACTGATCTTCCTTCTCCTGAATACCCAGTATTTCCTGAATACTCAACAAGGCATTATAAGCCGGCGCACTTTTAGGATATTCAGTTACAATAAGTTTGTTATCAGCCAGGGCTTTATCATATTCTTTTAAGTTGAAATAAGACACGGCTCTTTTTTGCAGGGCAACTGGTTTAATTCCTTTTAAATCTTCCTTCTTATTGATAATCTTTGTGTAGCCTTCAATAGCAAGTTCATATTTACTTGCTTCCAGATCCAGCTGTGATCGCTGCATTACAGCTTCATCGTAATACGTAGAGTTCGGATATTTATTTGTCAGTTGTGCATACATGGAATATGCAACTGAAGTTTTATTGGTCAGATAATTAATGGTTGCTTTCTGAAACAGAATATAATCTTCATCTTCTTTTCTTTCAGCAAGTGCAAAATCATAATATTTAATTGACTCCGGAAAACGTCTTGTTACAAAATATAAATCAGCCAGTCGTAATTCTGCATCTCTGTAATATACATCTCCACTCCCCTTTTTATCGGCAAGCAATGTGATATACTTTACAAACTGAGGCACGGCATCGTTCCACTTTTCCTGGTAGTAATATGCGTAACCCAATCCATAATAGGATTTGATCACATTTACATTTTCAAGCGTGCTTCCTTTTTCAATGGCTTCAGCATAAGCATCTACAGCTTCGCTATATCTTTTTTCCTGTGAAAGACATTCACCTTTCCAGAAGTATGAGTTAATGTAAATGGTTTTATCAAAACTGTATTTAGAAGATTTATTCAGCACATCCAATGCACCGGTATAATCTTTCTTATTGATCAATTCTACCGCTTTGTAATAGGCTATACGCTGATAAATAGTATTGATACGGGAGTTATGATACTTTAAATTTTCAATATAGGTAAGTGCTTCATCGTAATTCTTCGAACCCAGATAGGACTCACTTAAAAGTTCTGAAGCTTCCTGCCCGTGACTGCTTTTAGGATATTTTTCCAGATAATTTTTCAAACGCGTGGCAGCATCTGTAAAACGACCTAAATCCGCTGAAACCTTTGCATATAAAAATGTAGCTTCTTCTGTAATCGGTGCATTGAATGAAACACGCTGAGCAGTTTCAAAAGCCAATATAGCTGATGGCTTGTCATTCGACTTTAAATAACTTAAACCTAATATATAGGCAGAAGATTGTCCAAGTGAATCTTTATCACCGGCAATGGTCTGCAGCATATCAACAGCCTGCTTATATTCGCCTGATTTGTAAGAAGAAAAACCAATGCGGTATTTCATATCCGGAGAAAGGCTTTTCGTACCGGTAGCCG
This sequence comes from Cytophagaceae bacterium, assembly GCA_021151805.1. Taxonomy (GTDB): domain Bacteria; phylum Bacteroidota; class Bacteroidia; order Cytophagales; family Cytophagaceae; genus Cytophaga. Next base: position 29,287 of record JAGKWN010000016.1, read on the forward strand.
TTATATAATCTTTGAACAAAGGTGTTGATTTATCAAACTGCTGCTTGAAAAAATAAGCGTCGGCAAGAATCAATTTAATATCATTGGTATTCGGTCCTGCCGACTTATCTTTAATAACTCCTTCTGCATAAGGAATCAGTTCATCGTATTTACCTTGTCTGTAATAAATATTAGCAATCAATACCGCAACGAGCGGCTTATAATCATTACTTTCTGCCGCTTTATTCAGATCTGTTAAGGCTGCCTCATATTCTGTATTCTTAAATTCAATGTAACCGGCATAATAATTAGCAGCATAAGTATACTGGTGTTTTTGAGATTTGCATGCATTGAATTTTTCCAAAGCAACAGGAAAGTCTTTTTTGGTAAAGCTTGCGTAGCCGGATCTGAACTGATATTCATTTGCTTCAATGGCCGATAGTTTAGCAAGATCTACCTGCGCATAGTATTCAATCGCTTTATCGTATTTTTTATTGTTATAAAAGAAATTTCCCAGGTCAAAACCTGCACGACCGGATTTTACATGGTTAGGATATTTTTCTGTAAAGCTTTTAAAAAGATATTCAGCATCGTCGTTAAACAGATTCAATGCACATACCGCAACATAATATTCCGACTCAATTGCCTTTAAATCCTGTGGGTATTGCTGAATGTATTGCTGATAAAGTTCTTTGGCAGCAACATACTTTTGTTTGTCAAACAATTCCATCGCATTGTAATACAAGCGATCAGAAGCTGTATAAGTTGCTGTATTCTGAGCATAAGCCGTATGCAAAGAGAGGAATACAAACAAAATGAAAATTATTCTTTTAACCATAACAGTTATTTTATCTCATTCTCAATGAATATAACGAAAATCGAAACAACTTCTTATAGTTACGCCTCAATTTGTTAGTACATGATTAATGAAGAAGTTTGAAAATTAATTCCTTTAATATAAAGCCATCGCTTACATTCACAACGGTGTAGCCTTTCACCATTTTATCCGCTTCGCGGATGGCTCTTACACTGGCAATACATTTATTGATGTCATACAAACGCGAAGCATTTATATACTCTTTTACAAAGAATGGATGTACACCAACCACCCGCGCCAGGCTGGCTTCACTCTTATCTGTAGCCGCGTGAATGGCGAGCAATTTCAAATAATATGTAAATAAGCTGGAAAGCACCATCACGATCGGATTGGCCTTCGGATTAGAGTCAAAGTGATTGACGATCTTATTGGCTTTAATAATGTCGCGCACACCAATGGCTTTCTGCAATTCAAATACGTTGTATTCTTTGCTTACTCCAACGTATTTCTCGATCAGATCTTCGGAGATAACCACGGATGCATCCTTAACGTTGATCAGCAATTTATCTATTTCATTCGCCATTCTGGACAAATCTGTACCAATAGATTCTGCCAGTAAAACAACAGCTTTGGGATCAATTTTATAATTCTTATCCTTTACATACGCATTGATCCATTCTGGCAATTTATTGTCGTATATCTTCGCAGACTCAACAAACACAGCGTATTTCATTAAGTGTTTGGTGATCTTTTTACGCGCATCAAGTTTTTTATATTTATGACAAAAAACCAGAATGGTTGTAGGTAGTGGATTTTCGAGGTAAGCCATCAGGAATTTCTCGGTTGAATCCTTCACAAGATCCGAAATATCCTGCGCTTCTTTGATCACTACCACCTGACGTTCCGAGAACATCGGGTATTTGCGGGCATTCTGCAAAATGGTGGAAACATTCGTATCCTTCCCATACAGGATCGTCTGGTTAAATCCTCTTTCCGATTCAGGCAGACAGTTGTTCTCTATGTAACCAGAGATCAGATCAATAAAATAAGGCTCTTCTCCCTGCAAAAAATATACAGGGGCATATTTACCTTCTTTAAGGTCTTTCAGTACTTTCTCCGGAGCAATACTAGATTCGGCCATAGTATATCAAAATTACTAAGCTTTAAGCTGAAACTAAACCAATGTGAATAAATACTTGAAATTTCCGCTTTTGAGGATATAGCGTATATTTGTATTCTTAAAATAGAGTATTTGTGAAAAATTTTGTTGAAGAACTGAAATGGAGAGGCATGCTGCACGACATCATGCCCGGAACGGAAGAATATTTATTAAAAAATCAGACAACCGCTTACGTTGGTTTTGACCCTACAGCATCTTCATTAACAATAGGTAACCTTGTTACCATCATGATGCTGGTGCACTTTCAGCATGCAGGTCATATCCCTATGGCTTTGGTTGGTGGCGCTACTGGAATGATTGGCGATCCATCAGGAAAATCAGAAGAGCGTAATTTTTTATCTGAAGAAACTTTACGTTTAAATCAGGAAGGCATTCGCAATCAGCTAACAAAATTCCTTGACTTTAATAGTGGTTCCAACTCAGCAAAACTTGTAAATAACTATGATTGGTTCAAAGGCATAGGCTTTCTGGAATTCCTTCGCGATGCAGGTAAAAACCTGACTGTAAATTACATGATGAGTAAAGATTCTGTGAAGACCCGTATGGAAACAGGTATTTCGTATACCGAGTTCTCCTACCAATTGCTTCAGGGCTACGATTATTACTATCTATACAAAAACAACAATGTACGTTTACAAATGGGTGGTTCAGACCAATGGGGAAATATTACCTCCGGAACGACGCTCATCAAGAAAATGGCAGATGGTACTGCTTTTGCCTTAACAACGCCATTGCTTACCAAGGCCGACGGAACCAAGTTTGGCAAATCTGCCGGTGGTAATGTATGGCTGGATCCGAACCTTACGTCTCCGTATAAATTTTACCAATTCTGGCTGAACAGTGCCGATGAAGATGTGAGCAGATTCATCCGTATCTTCACCCTATTCAGCAAAGAAGAGATCGAAGCATTGGAAGCAGAGCATGCAAAAGCTCCGCATGAGCGCTTGTTACAAAAGACATTAGCGAAGGATATTACGATTCGCGTACATTCAGAAGCAGACTATGAGATGGCTATAAAAGCTTCTGAAATCCTGTTCGGGAAAAGCGTAACCGAAGACCTGCAAGCCTTGAATGAAGCGACACTGCTTTCAGTTTTTGAGGGCATTCCTATGATCGAAATCTCAAAGTCTACTTTGGATGAAAAGCCAAATGTACTTGAATTACTAAGCACACTCAGCAATTCAGAGATTTTCCCTTCCAAAGGTGAAGCGCGTAAGATGATTCAGGGCGGCGGCGTAAGTATTAATAAAATAAAAATAAATTCTCCGGAAGAAATTGTAAATTACCCTTTATTACTGAACAGCTACCTGCTGGTACAAAAAGGAAAGAAAAATTATTACTTACTGAGGTTCAATTAATTTTTACCTATGACTCAAATCAACCATTCCATTGTTGTAAAAAAACAATGCGCATACAAAGATGACAAAGGGAAGCGCTGCAAAACGATTTGCACGTTGACCCACCCTTATTGTCCGGAACATACAGCTTCGGAGCTTTTCTTCAGAGTTGACCAGTCTACCGTCCCGTTTGCGGGGCTGGGCTTGTTCACATTAAAGAAAATCAAAAAAGGTTCGGTTGCACTTTTGTATGAAGGTGAAAAATTAACGATCGACCAGTACAACAAAAGATACGACAAGGAAGGCCATGGCGAATACGGCATGACACTTGGCAAGAAACATGTGATTGATGCACGGAAAACATCTTCGGGCTTGGGCAGATTTGTATGTGATTTCACAGGTTCAGGCAAAAAAGCAAATGTTGAATATCTCGACAATGAAGGTGTGATTGAAATTGTTGCAAAAAAGAAAATCAAAGCCGGCGAAGAACTGCTGGTGGATTATGGCGATGAAATGCGTACAGCTATGGGTTTCCAGCCGGAAAAGAAAAAGAAAGACAAAAAGAAAAAGTCTGATAAAAAGAAGAAGAAAAAGTAAGATGTATTAAGTTTTACATAATACGTTTTAAGATAAAAGAAAAGGCCATTCCGATAGTTATCGGAATGGCCTTTTTAGTATTTTTAAGTGAAAGTAATTAATGGGCAAAGCCGGAATTCACCTGGCAACACTCTGGTAACTTAGCGTGTGCGGCTGTATCCATTGGAACATTTTTAGTTGCATGACCAGTAATGGCAATCACCTTTTCTATTTCAAGAGGTGAGATTCGTGTTGAATCGTAAGCAACCTTGATCATTTCAGTTTCTACGTTCCAGTCTGCTTTTTCAACACCATTGATACTCAAAACTGTTTTTTCAATTCGCTCTTTACACATTTCACAATTTCCGCGAACAAAAAAAGAAGCCTCAGCATTCGGCTTAGTTGTACAAGCGACAATTGTCAATAGAATCGATGCTAAAATAAATACTTTTTTCATCAGCTATGGTTATTTACATGATTTACAATGTTGCAAGATACACAATTATTGACGCAGGCAACTTATATCAGTCGCAATAATCACCTGAAAACTTTCAATATCCGCCCTAGAGGGCTGGATATTTAGCTTTCTATTAGTAAATTGCGGCAATATATTTAATGAAATAATGGCAAAACCGAATGATCTTTCCAGAGGCTCTTTTATCAGATATAATGGAGAACTTCTTACAATAACTGAAATTGAACACCGTACACCGGGTAACTTACGGGCCTTCTACCAGGCTAAAATGAAAAACGTAAAATCCGGCAAATCTGCTGAAGCCCGTTTCAGAGCGGATGAAGATATTGACATGGTACGTGTTGAAGTAAAAGAATTGCAATACCTTTATCAGGATGGCGACAGCCTGGTATGTATGGATAACGAAACCTTCGATCAGATTTATATTCCAATGATCCTGTTTGGTGAGGCAATCGATTTCGTAAAAGAAGAAATGAAAATGCTTATTTCTTTTGATGGCGAAACCCCTATCCAGGGCGAACTCCCTTCACATGTTGAAATGGAGGTTACGTATACAGAACCAGGTATTAAAGGTGATACAGCAACAAAAACATTAAAGCCTGCAACGGTTGATAACGGGCCAACAATTACAGTACCCTTGTTTGTTGAGATCGGCGATCGCATCAAAATCGACACCCGTACACGTTCATATGTTGAACGCGTAAAGTAATCTGATTCATTAAAAAATAAACCCAGTTTATGATCATTGTCATAGACTGGGTTCTTTATTATTAAGAATTTTGTTTATCAATCAAAGACGGTAATACAGATCAGAAAAATAATGAATGCAATAATAAATGAAGCATACATCAGTAGATCTGTTTTCATATACACTTCATACTGTTTGTAGAAGTCTTTCACGGATTTAAACCATCGTATCATATATGAGCAATGTTACGCTAAATATTGAATTCCTGCAAAAAGAATTTCCAAAAACCTGGAAAGATTTTAATGACTTTCATCAACAAATCAGCAACAGCAAACAATTGTCTCATATTGCCTTTGCTGATATGCCGTTTGAATGGCAGCTGGGCGTGTGCCTGCACTACTTTGAAGACTCAGGGATTGACTTGGATATCAGCAATGCTGGTTATGCATTTATTCCGGGCTTAATTACTGAAGCATTCAAGATCCAGGAGAATAATATCAGTCATTATTCTTGAGGCTGAAGGCTTAATGCCTAACGCTGAAAGCTATATCTTTCCTTCACACCATTCATTTTTTCACTACTTAGTTGGTTGTCGTTTATTTTTCACCATCACAAACAATACCATCAACAACACAATTACAGCATAAGCAATGCTTGAAAATTTCAACATATAACCGCAATCAACATAATTCTCAAACCAGGTAAAAGGATGAAATAAAATGATCAATAAAATCCCAAGTAATTTTTCCAGTTGTAATGTTCCATCACATAGATTGATATTAACAGAACAAACATGGTACAAAAAAAAGCTATCCTTGCAGCAGCAATATTATCTTCAATGAGTGTACTGCCAGGCATTGGTTCACACGCAAAGGCATCCTGTAATTGAAAGCAGAGACCAAGGAGTAATATTATTATTCTTTTCAATTCAGTATTTTTTAGTCTTTGGACAATTTCATATTTTATCAAACAATAATCGCCATGATGTATGTGGGTACACCATGGCGATTATTGTTTTCTTCAACTTTATAAAATTTATTCTTTCGAAGACTCTGGTTTCTTACCGATACTATAGCCCAATGTAAACATATATGACTGATTAAACCATTGTGTCTGCACATTATTTACCGGCTCATACAACGATGTAAAGCCATGTACCATGCGCACACCCAAGTTCAATCCAAAATTAAATTCATATTCCACACCAGCCATGATTCCTACATCATAGCGATTGATACCATCCAGTTTATTATCGTTTATTTTTTTTACTTGTCCGGCGATCAATGAATCTTTCTGAGACGCCACAAGCAGTGATACGCTTGGCCCTGCAAAGATCTGTGCACCTTTATAATGAAATGCTGCTGTTAGCGGATACACATCAATACAATAGTAATTTGTTTTCAAGGTTGTACCGAATTCTTTATGTGTATAGCCACGGTTCACGTAATTGAATTCTGTTTTAATCCAGAAGTAATCACTCACTTCCGAGTTCACATAAAAACCTGCTGTCGGTTTCCAGATCGGCTGAATGGATGCCGCATCTTTCACAGCAGAAAAATCTGAACCATAGTACGTCGTATTGGAAGCTCCGACACGAAAACCAAAATGTGCTTTTTGCGCATTTGCTACAATACCTGTAAGCAAAAGAAACCCGAATACAATAGACAGTCTTTTCATAGTACCAGTACGTTTTGATTTATTTTTTAGCTTGATATAAAGTTCGGAGATAAACAGCAGTCCTCCAAAATTAAAACGAATGCATTCTTAAACCTGCAAACCTATGGGAAGGTTTGCAGAGTCAATTAAAATCACTTACCCGTAATACGTTGTTTAGGCGTACACCTTTTTCTGTCATCTGCAGATCAATACATTCATTCACCGGATCATGCTCTAAAAAGATGCTCCACTTTTCAGTCAAGGCACGCTGAAAAAGATTTTCTTTCTCCTGCATAGACAACAATGGACGTACGTCATAACTCATGATGTATGGCATAGGTACATGTCCTGCAGAAGGCAATAGATCTGCGGCATATAACAGCTTACCTTTCGGCGTAGAGATCAAAGGCAGCATTTGCTGTTCGGTATGTCCATCTACACTCATTATTTCCATCCAATCAAACGGAGATGTCGATGGTGTTATAAAATGCAGCTGACCGGATTCCTGCAGCGGCAATAAATTTTCTTTTAAGAAACTCGCCTTCTCCCGTGGATTAGGATTTATAGCCCATTGCCAATGTTTTTCATTGCTCCAGTAACGGGCATTTTTAAAGGTCGGAATAATTTTATCGGATTGTCTTTTAAGTGCGGCACCAACGTGATCGAAATGAAGATGCGTCAAAAAAACATCGGTAATATCTGAAGCTTGATAACCATAAGGAGCAAGTAACTGATCCCAGGTTTGAGGAGCATCTCGGTAGTAATGCCTGAAAAATGATTCGTCCTGTTTATCGCCAAGTCCGGTATCAATGAGTACCAGCTGCTTTCCATTCTCAATCAGCAGACAACGTGTAGCCCAGGTACAAAGGTTGTTAGCGTCGGCCGGGTTAAGCTTATTCCAGATGGATTTGGGAACCACGCCGAACATGGCTCCCCCATCCAGTTTAAAATTTCCTGCGTTGATCGCAAAAAGTTTCATTAATTTTCTTCTACTACCCCCATAGCTGAGAATTTGTCGATACGCTGAGAAATTCTTTCTGTAGGTGATAGTTGATTTAATTTATTCAATGTCTCAATAATAACTTTTTTCATCTTCGCATACATCCATTCAGGATCCTGATGCGCACCACCAAGTGGTTCTTTGATGATATCATCGATCAATTTATTCTTAAGCATATCTTCAGCAGTCAAACGTAACGCTTCTGCTGCCTGCTCTTTGTAATCCCAGCTTCTGAATAAGATTGAAGAACATGATTCAGGAGAAATTACAGAGTACCAGGTATTTTCAAGCATCATTACTTTATCGCCGATCGCAATACCCAATGCACCACCTGAAGCACCTTCACCAATGATGATGCAGATTACAGGAACTTTCAATGCGAACATCTCCTTTAAGTTACGAGCAATCGCTTCACCTTGTCCACGCTCTTCCGCTTCCAATCCAGGATAAGCACCCGGAGTATCAATTAATGTAAGAATTGGCTTATTGAATTTCTCCGCCAATTTCATCAGACGCAATGCCTTACGATATCCGTCCGGGTTTGCCATTCCGAAGTTACGAACCTGGCGTTCTTTTGTCTTGCGGCCTTTCTGCTGACCAATGATCATGAATGATTCACCATTTATTTCGCCGAAGCCGCCCACCATTGCCTGGTCGTCTTTTACACAACGGTCGCCGTGTAATTCTACAAATGTATCGGTAATACCTGCGATATAATCCAGTGTATAAGGTCTTTCCGGGTGACGGGAAAGCTGTACACGCTGCCATCTGGTTAAGTTACCGTAGATGTCTTTTTTTACTGCTTTAATTTTAGCTTCCAATTCTTTAACTGCGGAAGTAGCGTCAATTTCACTTTCAGATGCTACCTGCTTCATTTCTGCCAGATTTTGCTCTAAATCGGCAATTGGTTTTTCAAAATCCAAATACATGTTTTACATATAGTAGTGAGACTACAAAAGTACTAAAACAAACTGTTTTTGACACTAGAGAGCATGAAAGAATTGAAATGTTAATAACTATTAGGAATTATTTTAGAGAAAGGGTTTGGAGTAAAGCGAAATAATGCTACCTTTGCATCGCAATAAGGGGAAACGCTCCTTGAAAAGTTAAAATTGAAAGATTCAGATTAATTTATATAACCATTGGAGTTGTAGTTCAGCTGGTTAGAACGCCTGCCTGTCACGCAGGAGGTCGCGGGTTCGAGTCCCGTCAATTCCGCTTAAAGCCTTAGAGAAATCTAAGGCTTTTTTGTTTTTATACGGTTTTACTTTTAATTCTTCAACATCTCCTAACAAAAATGCTCTCACATCAGCCAAGCGACCAATATGAGAGCATTCAATTAAAATATTAAACACTTCCCTGCTAGTTCAACACTTTCACTGAAACAGTTGCTAAACCGCCGGTAGATGCTGTTGTAGGTGTTAAGCTTGTAATCTTGATTAAACCTTTTTTACCATCAGTAGTAATAAACTGATAAGTTCCGCCATCTGTTAGTTTTACTTTAGTACCTGTGCCAACACTCAGATTTTGTAAAGTTGTTCCTGTAGCTGTATTAAAGTCTATCGTACCCGGAGCTTCGGAAATGTGAGTAACATTAGGCATTTCAGGAGTAGTTGGTTCATTTGCAAAACCTACATCGCCACGCACACTTGGTGAAATCAGCCACATATCACCTGTACCGCGGTCACCACCGTTGTAACCGGTACCTGTACGGTCTGTACCTGCACTGTTTAATTCAGAGAAAGAAAGATCTGCCGAGTTTGGTGAATCATTATAGTCGGCCGTTCCCAACGCAGAGATTTGTCCGGATGTAACAAGTAAACTTCCCGGTGTTGCATACTGATCACCCAAAGAAACGCCTGTATTGGTGGTATATCCAGGGCCAGCATTGGCGACATAATTCAAGGTAAATGTAACCGGTCCTAGTACCAGGTTTTTAGCTGGCAAGGTAAACGCCCCATTACCATTTGTAAACCAGATTCTATACACATCAGATACAGCTGCAGAAGATGTTCGTATAGACACAGGAATCACTAATGTGAAGTTCTTTGTATTCGATACGGTGTACGAGGCTCCTGAGGTACCACCCGCCTGGAAGGTATTATTTGATCCATCGGTATAATTTTCTGTTGGCACATACCCCATCATGGAGCCATTATCCTGCGACTTGGTAATGTAAACATGATCAATATTAGAAGTAGATGTACCAATCAATTTTAAGTAAGCTGTGCCATCCGAGATGGTAACTGTTCCCGTTACATCTGCCAGCCCGCTGGTTACAGTGCCTTGACTTACCACAGAGGTAAACACTTTAGCGGAATCTGGCGGCGCAGGAGACGGATCTTCGTCTTTTTTACAGGAAGTTAAAAGCGTACTGGCAATCGCTGCAAAAGCCAGCGTCCATTGAAATGCTGAGAAGATTTTCTTTTTCATTTTCAGGTTAGTTTATAGTTTGTCCCAATTTTGGTTAACAGACAAATATGCGAACCTGGTAAGCACGAAGCATTACAAAGAAAATCCAATATGTTGTATCATTTCCATTCTTCTTCAAAAGAAAACCTGGAAGAGGATAAAATAAAAAAGCCTTCAGAAGTTTATCCTGAAGGCTTTTTGTAAAACTTATAAGAAGAATTACTTTTTGAATATTTTGAATGTCTGATTATCGCAATTCAGGTAATAAACACCTTCTGGTGAAGAAGCGATATCGATTTCAGTACCTTTAGATTTTCTGATCACGTTACCAAATGCATCCTGCAATTCGTATTCTACAGGTCTTGATAAAGTGATTTTATCTGTTACACGTTTTGGATAGAATGTTACCGGCTCTAATGTAGATGTATATTCAACAGTAGAAGAATACTTGATCTGACCGCTAGCATCAAGATACTTGATTCTATATTGGTTAACACCTGAGTGGTGGAAGCTTTCAACTTCGTAGTTGTTTACAATCGTCTGACCTTTTGCAGGCAATTCTTTAACGATTACCCAGGTATTGTATCTCATTTGCTCAACAAAGATTTTACCTTTAGGACGCTCACCTTTTGTTGACCAGGTAATTTTATCACTATCTACTGCGAAAGAGCTGATTGAAAATGAACTTTGTGCTTCTAGCACCTGAGGGTTCAAGATCTTTGGTTTGCAATCGTCTTTGTGCGTAATCTTTACAGTTACTGCATCACCGATTTTCAAAAAAGAAAGGTCTATTTCAAATGCGCTGCTCGCAACATTGTATTCTTTTTTAACTTCATTTACAAAAACTTCATTTGCACAATAATCGCGCATGTTACCAGCAAATGGATTTTGTACATACAAATTTTTGCCCTGATACACACCTGAAATGGTTAAGATGCCCGCTTGTGATGCAAAAGCTCCAATAAGCAGTAAACTGGTGATCAAGAACTTACTTACTATTTTAATATGTGTCATTTTCCTTTAAAGGATTAGTTTTATAAAAAAATTAAATTGACCTCGACAAATATTGCTAATTATTCGGTTAATTACAAGTAGTAAAATCAATAATTTCTTAAAGATTATACACATTTTCATATCTCCGAAAGTAAAAAGTTTGATCGCTAAACCCTCCTTGCCGAAGATATTTTATGCATGCATTATACCTGAATTCCTGATCAAACGTTCAGTATACAGGACTTCATACAGCTTAGAATAATCACGGATGTAAATACTTTTTGGAGGTACTTTAATTATCTGCTAACTTGTAAGAAATATCCGGTTTAAGTTAATATTTACAGTACCATGCGGATCAAATTCTTATCGTGTTTATTTTTTTATTTATTGGTTTGTTTCAAGACTCTTGCAAATCAAATTGTTATCCCTATGGATGACAGTCAAAAAAATCACCTGAAAGCGTATGGAATTGCCTATTGGGTACTTACCAAAGAAAGCACTGTCGACTGGCTGCTTAATTATAAAGGTGGTAGTTTTGCCTTTGTCTACTCGCCTTCTTTTGTCACCGAACTGGTTGTTCGGGGCGTCTCTTATGAAATCCTGTCTGATGCTGATTACGTTGGTATACAAACCTTTATAGGGAAGCCAGAAATCAACATGGACGTGGTGAAGCTTGAAAAATACCCTAAAATTGCTGTTTACTCACCTAAAACAAAGTTACCCTGGGATGATGCCGTAACGATGGTACTTACCTATGCTGAAATTCCTTATACTGTAATCTATGACGATGAAATTATCGGTGAAGAATTACCTAAATACGATTGGCTGCACTTACACCACGAGGATTTTACAGGACAATATGGAAAGTTTTATGCCATGTACAGGAACCAGCCCTGGTATCAGCAGCAACAGCTCGAATACGAAGCTTCAGCAAAACGTTTAGGCTTTAATAAAGTATCTGAATTAAAATTAGGCGTAGTTAAAAAGATCCGTGACTTCTGCGCGGGTGGCGGCTATCTGTTTGCTATGTGTTCCGCAACAGACACCTACGACATTGCTTTATCTGCCGAAGGTGTAGACATCTGCGAATCCATGTACGACGGCGATCCTGCTACGCCAAACGCTTCCGGCAAACTGGACTTCACAAAAACTTTTGCCTTCCAGAATTTCAGATTAAAATCTGATCCTTATGAGTATGAATATTCTAACATCGACAATAATCCCCCGGAAAGAGGGCTTAATGAAAACAATGATTATTTCACGCTGTTTGATTTCTCTGCCAAGTGGGATGTAATTCCTACTATGCTTACACAGTGCCATACACGCACGGTTCATGGTTTCATGGGACAAACAACAGGTTTCAAGAAGAATCTGATCAAACCTGAGGTTATTATTCTAGGTGAAACCAAAGAAATCGGTGAAGCAAAATTTGTGCATGGCACCTACGGCAAAGGTACATGGACGTTCTACGGCGGCCATGATCCGGAAGATTACCAGCATTTCGTTGGTGAAGAACCTACCGACCTGAATTTGCATCCCAACTCTCCGGGCTTCAGGCTAATCCTGAACAACGTTCTGTTCCCGGCTGCGAAGAAGAAAAAACAGAAAACATAAGAACTCTTTAAATTTCTAACTATCCTGGCTTATCAGCCCTTCAACATTATCTCAAATATTGAAGGGCTGACATAGTTTTTCAGACTTATCTATCAGACATCAAAGCAAACTTTTTGCAATGAATTACCAGGCTATTTTAAATCAAATACACAATGACATCAAACCTATAGTCGGCCAGGGAAAAGTGGCTGATTATATCCCTGCATTGGCTGGCATTGATCCTAAAAAGTTTGCCATGACCGTCCATACCGTCGATGGACAGTATGCTTCTGTTGGAGATGCGGAAGAAAAATTCTCAATCCAGAGTATTTCCAAGATCATAACACTGACAATGGCTATTGCCTGTGCTGATCAAACAATCTGGAGCAGGGTTGGCAGAGAACCATCAGGTAGTAAATTCAACTCATTAATTCAATTAGAGTTAGAACAAGGTATTCCACGCAACCCATTCATTAATGCAGGCGCGCATGTAATAACAGACATTATTTATTCCAATCATTCTTATCCCAAGCAGGCTATTTTGGATTTCATTCGATATGTAAGCTTGAATCATGAAATAGATTTTGATCTTGCTGTTGCACATTCAGAACGCGAAACCGGAAACCGAAATCTGGCGATGGGCTATTTCATGAAAAGCTTTGGCAATATACATAACAAAGTACGTGAAGTGTTGGATGTATACTTCCATCAGTGTTCCATTGCGATGAGCTGCAAAGATTTGAGTACTGCTTTTTTATATCTGGCAAATAATGGCGTATTGCCTACTCTTGGCAAAACCATTATTTCGAAAAAAGATTCGGATCGAATCAACGCATTGATGTTGACTTGCGGAATGTATGATTCTGTCGGCGACTTTGCTTACCGTGTAGGACTTCCTTCTAAAAGCGGTGTTGGTGGAGGTATTGTATCAATCGTACCGGGCGAAATGTGTATTACCGTTTGGTCACCGGGATTAAGCGAATCAGGTAATTCACTTGTTGGAACCCGCGCCTTGGAGTTGTTTGTAAACTATACAGGCAAAACAATTTTTTAATTCTATCAATCAGGATTGCCAATACTCTTATTCCCTTTTTCACACCATTCTATAATCATCTTTTTTTAGGATTGACACTACAATATTTCGCACTAGCAAAATCATAACCAAATATGCTTGTTAATTCAGAATTGACACTATTATATTTTTGATAAGCCTTTAAATGATTTATTGTTGAATCTAAACATTCTTTATTCCATCTAAAATCGATTTTGTAAATCAAATCAACAGACTTTATTGTATCATCCTCTATATAATAAATATGCTTGTATGGCACTTCTGAAGTCTTAAAATCATTGGCAATGTCACTTTCTGAAGAAAAAAAAGTTTCAATTATTCTATCATCAAAATATTCATACTTAATAATCGGCCCTCCATAATACCCAGAACCTACCCAATTCAATTTGTGCATATCATTATAGAATCTCAACTCTTTTGTTCTACCATAAAAATCAATCCTCTCCTCAACAAAATTAATATTGGCTGTATCTTTAATAAACCATTTTATTATTCTAACGTCAGAAGAAGAAAAATTAATTGCATGAAACACAATTTTGTCTCTATTAAAGAAACAAAAAGATGTTACCAAAATTGTTAAAAGTATTAGTATTGACAAAAATATTTTTTTCATAAATCTTTAAGTTATTTAATCGTTCCCCCATGGCTAATACCATGAAGAGAGTGGATTACACATTACGTTTATCAGCTAAATAATACCTAAAACAAAGGATACAATTTAATGCTCCGGGCGCAAAGAATAACCAGTCACCATTTTTATGCCAGAGACATGCAAAGATCAATACCGAACTAACTCCAGGTATAACATAATTAATTCTCTTATCTTTTGTTTGAATAAAGAACAGCAAATTGATTAAAGCCAATAATGCAGAAGTGAAAAACATTCCAACAAAACCAATAAGAAATATTTTTGTGGAATATGTATATAAAGAAAAGAATACAACTAAGATTAACTCCAACAAAAACACAATACCAATCGAATTGAAATATCTTCTTTTCATTAATTTTGCATAGTCATTATAAAGAATTGCCAAAAAACTACAGATTCTAATTATCTGGTTTCGACAATTCATAATTTATAACTCATAATTTATAATTACGAATCGTTTCTACGCTTACTCTTCTTCCCTGCCATCTTGCGTTTATCCTTGTAGTTATAATTATAATCTTTCATGTTACTTTCTTTCTTCGCATGAAACGCTGCACCAGGCACAAACTCCTCTGTTCTTCTTTTGTGCTTGGACGCTTTCGCTTCTTCTTCGTCTCCACCCCCGCGATTCCCTTCTATCACCAGATCGTAAGGCAGCTCAATGATTTCCATGCTGTGACCAACCCCAAGTTCAATCTTGCGAACCATGTTGAGCTCAATATCAGTTGCATATGTAATTGCAATGGTATCCGGCAATTCATCGGCCTGCCTGCGTTCAACACGATTGATAAAAATATTCCGTTCCAATGGAAGATCGAAATGAAGAATAAAGCCTATGTCATCAAAATTTATCAACACACTTTCTTCATTCGACATCAACAATACACGTACTTCTTCATCCTGTTTGAATTGTTCAAAAGAAGTAAATCCTTTCTGTGTGTAAGAAGGATTAAAAATTGCCACGGCACCTTCAATACGTTTCTCCAGACTTTTTAATAATTTATCGGATGTAGCCTTTGAATTTGAAAACACAACTACCTTTTTATACGTGTCATAATCACGCATCATCAGGTTCAACAAATTCAGCTTTGTTTTATAGTTCGGAACTTTAAACAACTGCAACGGAACCGTATCTACTGAATCTTCTGAATCAAGATCTACTTCAATGGTTGTAGGGTATAGCAAAAAGAAATTAACCAACTTCTCCAGCTTTTCATGCATGACTTCTGTAAAGACAACATGCTGACACTTTGGCAAGCTTTCGGTAATGTTCTTCACAACCGTCTGCAGCCCTTGTTTAACAATCAAATCCGCATCATCCAGAATAAATGATTTGATCTGCGTAAGGTTGATTGCTGATTTAATATACAAAGCTTCTATCCGGTCCGGTGTACCGATCACAACATCTACACCATCTTCCAGCAATTCGCGTTGACCTTCCATACCCGCACCGGGATATACACCAAGTACACGAATATCCAGATTTTTACCCAACAGGCGAAACTGCTCTTCAAGCTCTAATCCTTTATCCTTATTCGGCACCATGATTACCGCGCGTGGTGCAACCTCAAACGCATATTTGAGTTTGCCTAACACACCAAGAATCATAGCAGTTGTTTTACCGCAACCTTCCGGCCCGATAATTACAAGATCCTGTCCGCCGATAATGCGCGACAATGTTTTCACCTGCACCTCTTTAGGTTCATTAAAACCCAGGTCAGTCATGGCAGTATTTAACTGCTTATTTAATTTCAGAATTTCTAAAGACACGTTGTATTTGTTTTTACAAAAGAGGTATTTTCCACCTGTTTCATGATCAAGCCTTATTATAAAGGACAAAAGTACGAAATATTAACGGATTCAATGGCCTTTTATATATCCGGGAATCTAAGGTAAAACCACAGTACCTCTGGGTAACTTAAGGGCTGCCCCATAGCAGAAGGTAGGTAAAGGCTTGTATTTTCCGGGTATTTTCCAGGTATATTCCGCCTCTGTTCCGGGTATGTTCCGGGTGTTCTATTACGAAAGTTAAGATTGGATAAGGTCTGAAAAGTGATAAAAGTTAAAAAATCAGAATCACTAAATCCATAGGGGTATATTCCATATGCAAAGTTCCTTATTTTTCAGGTATTTTATAACATTACTACAAAAAATATTTAAAAAGAATAAAACCATTGGCCTGCGCAGGAAAAATTACGTACAGGAAATTGCCGGAATTGTTTATCTTAAACATGAGAATCTTTAAGCAACCGCAGACATATTTAAAAATACATGCTATGAAACGTAAACTATCTCTTTTTTCTGCTTTACTGATGTTACACAGCGCCTTTGCCCAGATCGTTCCATTAGGTCAACCCATCAGCACTTCGCTCACCGATGATTTTAATCCCAGTGTAAGCGGCAATGGCAAAACATTATTGTATGAAGTCATCTACAGAACTTCCAACAAAGCCGATGTCATGATCTCAAACCAGGTAAATGGTGTATGGTCAATGCCGACTGTGGTAGCAGGTGTAAATACCGAGATTGAACAACTCACCAACGGGGGATATTTCATTAACCACAATGGCAATATGATTCTGTTTCACTCCAGCAGATACAGAGGAATTGGTGGTACCGACATTTGGTATACAGAAAAAAATGAAGCTGGTGTATGGTCTGCCCCAACTAACTTTGCCAAACCAATCAACAGCGCAGGCAATGAAATAGATCCATCCATGTCTCCAGATGGAAAGTTTTTATACTTCACTTTACTAAGCGATAAAAAAACACCTGCAGGCTTGCCGTGCGGAAAGATCATGGTATCTGAACGCATAAGCTCTAATACATGGAAAGCACCTGTTGAACTTCCGTCCCCTATCAATACAGGATGTGAATGCGGCGGGAAATTATTATCCGACAATAAAACATTTATATTTTCTTCTGTACGTGAAGGCGGTAAAGGCGGATTCGACTTTTATAAAAGCACCATGAATGCAGATGGCAGCTTTTCAACTCCGGTTAACTTTGCATTTGTCAATACACCTGCGGATGACAAATACATATCCATTGCAGCTGGCGGCTCTATGATGTATGCAGCTGCTCCAGGCAAAGGCAAAGACGAACGCGATATTGTACGCGCTAAAGTTCCTGAAGACATGCAACCGGAAATGGTAAAACTTTACCAGGGAAAACTAAAAAATGCTGCCGATGAAAAATCCCTCGTTGGACAAATAACAGTAACGGATATTGCTACTGGTAAAAACATGATCTACCGTACCGCAGCAGACGGCAGTTATTCTGTGCCGGTATTGGCGAAAGGTAATTACGATATCAGCGTATTTGCTGCAGCACCTGGTTATACATACCATTCATTCCTTTTGCAGGAAACGTCTCCGATTAAATACGAAGAGAAAAATATAGGCTTCACGTTAACACCTCTAACAACAGGAACAGAGATCGAATTAAAAAACCTGACCTTCAACGAAATTTCAGCAACAGATAATGCCAGCGTACTTGAACTGAATCGCGCTAAACTTTTATTAAAATTAAATCCAACGCTTTCTTTTGAAGTACGTGCCTATACAAACGAAATCGTATCCGATAGCGTACGACATACAGCCATGGATAAAGAAGTTGTCAATCCGACAGACTCTTCAACGACTTATAGCAATGACTACACGCAGGATGAAGCGAAATACATTTATGACTATTTAGTACAAGGCGGCATACCTGCAAGCAGAATAAGCTACAAAGGCATGGGGTTAAATGAAGCAGAC
Organism: Cytophagaceae bacterium; assembly: GCA_021151805.1. Classification (GTDB taxonomy): domain Bacteria; phylum Bacteroidota; class Bacteroidia; order Cytophagales; family Cytophagaceae; genus Cytophaga. The sequence goes on from JAGKWN010000016.1 coordinate 47,472, forward strand.
AAAAAGAAAAGATATATTCTGGTTGTGAAATAAATTCTACAGACCCGTTTAAATAACAAAGGCCGGCTGAAATAATTCAACCGGCCTTTGTTTTGTATATTTTTCAGTTTATCAATGAATCTTGCACTGCTTAAAACGAAATAAACTTAGCACTAACGCGTATTACATCCACAAACGTAAGTACAAGTAAGAAAATCAATAGATCTTTTTGAGTCTGTTCATATCGTAGCCACATATTATTATTATACATTAACGTGGCAATTAAAAAACTCAGAGCAAACGAATAATAAACATCAAATTCAGTATGAACAAAGTTTTTACTTACAAAAATGAGTAAAAACAAAACCAGCAACCATTCAATCATTTCGAATGCCTTAAACTGAACGCTGTGCTTGTATGCCAACAAACCTATAGCAATGGTAGCTGATATAAAAGGCAGTGAAAATAGAATTCTTATAAACAACTCAACGGAAGCCTGTGGGGCACTATTCGCAAGACCATCTGCAAAAGTCGGCATCAACAAAAGAAGTACTGACGTCAATGCAAAAAGACCAAGTGTAACAAAGAATAAATCCTTTCTCTCAGCAGTCAGAAAATAGAGCCCTGCCAATAAACCTAAAAGAGATGCCTGTATCAGACCTGTTAAAATAAAATCTACCGAAATTATTACAGGAACAAGATTAATAAGTATAATTATTCCAATTAAAATATAAGAGATTTTATCTTTTAATTCTTCACTCAACTTCAGCATATACTTATTTTAATAATTCTTCCAGTTTCTTATCCAATTCTTCTCCTCTCAGGTCGCGGGCAACTACTATACCATTGGGATCCAATAAAAATGTAGCAGGAATACCTTCCACCTGATACAATTTCACAACTGATGATTCCCAGGCAGTAAGATCACTTACATGTGTCCAGGTTAAATCATCTTTATCAATCGCTTTCAACCAGGCAGCTTTATCGTTATCAAGTGATACACTCAGAATATCAAATTTACTGCCTTTATATTTATTGTAGGCACGCACCACATTCGGCGACTCCTGACGGCAAGGGCCACACCAGGATGCCCAGAAATCAAGTAATATATATTTGCCTCTTAAAGAAGACAAGCGAACCATTTTCCCTTTTGTATCCGGCAATGCAAACTCCGGAGCCTCTTTGCCTATTGCAGCCGGGTTGCCTTTTTCTTTTGCCTGTTTCTGTGCCAGGTATAATTTATACTGGCTTACATTATCAACAAGACTTGCTGTATACTTATGGTTCGGCTGTTGTTGTTTGATTTTGGTCGTTACGGTCTCAACAAACGGGAAATCATTTTCAAAATCTACATAACTCAGCATGATAAATACAACCGGCGAAGCCGTATTCTGTTCAATAGATTCATGTACGTATGCTTTCGATTCTGCTTCAATCTCTTTGATTTCATTCATACAGTTTGTTGCAAAGATGGAAGACGTTGCCGAAGCATTTTTCATCGAATCCAGCATAAGCGCTAACCGCGAATGTGCCTTATCCAGTTCTTGCTTTTTCTTGTAGAAGGCTGCATACGTTTCATTGTCCTTGCTACCGGTAAATACAGCAGTTGTTAATGGATCTTGCGCGTTAACCGTCAAGGTCATTTTATCACCATTCAGTATGATTGGGAGAAATACATTCTTTTCCAGACGTAATCTGTAAATATCAATTTCATCTGCTGTACCTGAAAATTCAAAAGAAGTTTTATCCTTCAGTTCTGCAGAATCAAGTATGATCCAGCTTTTATCACGCATCTGCTCCAGGTATACATACTCACTTGAAGTATTTAATACCTTACCTGAAATTGAATATGTAAAGCTTCCAGGTTTTGACTCGGTTTCTTTTTTCTGATCACAAGAAATGAACAGGGCGAGGAACAAAGTAATAAAACAATAGTGAATAAAATTTCTACTCATATTCATTAGGCTTCAAGAACCTGTTTAATTAATTCCGTAGCAACTTTCGGATCTGCTTTTCCTTTTGTTGCTTTCATCAGATCTCCCATGAACATAGAGAGAATACCCGTTTTTCCCCCTTTGTATTCCGCTACTTTTGCTGGGTATTTCGCAACAATTTCCTGGATCAATGGGATCAGTTCATCAGTATTACTTTGCTGGATCAGGTTCATTTCTTCAGCAATCTGCTGAGGAGATTTACTTGTACCTTTCAATAATTCAGGGAAGATTGATTGGTTAGCGATCGTGGTATTCACTTTACCTGAATCAATCAGATCTACCAGTTCAGCAATCTGTTTCGGATATACTTTTAAATCCTTCACATGCAATGCCAACTCATTCAAATGAGATTTCACCGCACCAGTCACCCAGTTTGCTGCACCTTTATAATTCTTTGTATGATTACAAACTTCATTAAAATACAAAGCAATCTCTTTCGTATCTGTCAATACCTGAACATCGTATTCAGATAATTTATATTCACCGGAGAACTTCGCATATAACTCCTGCGGCAAAGCCGGCAAGCTCGCTTTGATTTCGGCCAGCCAAGCATCACTTACGGTAACAGGCTGCAGATCGGGCTCTGGAAAATAACGGTAATCGTTTAATTCTTCCTTCGTACGCATGCCATGCGTTGTACCATCTTCCGCATCAAACTGGCGGGATTCAGAAATGATCTCTTCTCCTTTTTCAATCAACCCAATCTGACGAATGATTTCGAAGTCAATCGCACGTTGTACGTTACGCACAGAGTTCATGTTTTTAACTTCTACTTTTTTACCGAATACTTTTGACCCTTTCAACATCACAGATACGTTGGCATCGCAACGCATAGAACCTTCTTCCATGTTACCATCACAGATCTCAAGGTAACGTACCAGCTTTCTGATCTCGGACATTACTGCGTAAGCTTCTTCAGAAGTACGAATATCCGGTTCTGTTACAATCTCAATCAGCGGTGTGCCTGCACGGTTGTAATCTACTAATGTATCTACTTCACCGGCAAGGTGCATATTTTTACCTGCATCATCTTCCATGTGAATACGGTTCAAACGGATTGTTTGCTGGGCAGCATTTTTTAATTTAATCTTAATATTACCTCCAATACAGATCGGTGCTCTATCCTGCGTCGTCTGAAACCCTTTCGGAAGATCGGGGTAGAAATAATTCTTGCGATCAAAAAATGTAAAGCGATTGATCTCTGAACCACAAGCCACACCCATTTTAATGGCATACTCAACCACTTTCTTATTCAAACGCGGAAGTGTACCCGGGTGGCCCAACGTGATCACACTCACGTTGGTATTTGGCATACTACCAAACTCTGTTGAATCTGAAGCAAAGATTTTACTCAGCGTAGATAACTGCGCATGAACCTCTAAACCAATAACCGGTTGATATTTATCTATAATTGACTGATCCATAATTCTTCTTTATTGTCTATTGCTTACGCATTCACCTGAACAAGATCTTTCGCTTTTGCGATTACTTTATCCAGACCATTTATTTCTTTACCACCGGCAGTCGCGTAGAATGGCTGCCCACCGCCGCCGCCCTGAATCTCTTTCGATAATTCACGGATCATTTGAGATGCATTCAACCCTTTATCAGCAACCAGATTATCAGAGATCATTACTGCAATATTTGGCTTACCATCTACATTAACAGCTAACACCAACAACAAATTATCTACGGTCTGCTTCAGATCATAAGCTACCTGGCGCATAGCATCTACCGATGGCAATACCAGCTTCGCACGAATCAGGTTAATGTCTCCTACTTTTTCAGCAGTATCTTTTAATGATTTCGCAATCGCTTTTGATTTCTCTGCCTGATATTCGTCAAGTTGTTTTTGTAACGCAACGCGCTCTTCTAACAAGTCTTCCAACGACTTCACAAGATCTTTCGGATTCTTCATCAGTTCCGTAATTTTTGCAAGTGTTGTCTGTTGCTGATCAACGAATACTTCTGCAGCTGTTGCTGTCAAAGCTTCAATTCTGCGTACACCGGCAGCAACCGATGATTCACTTGTAATTTTAAAGAAGCCGATTTTACCGGTAGATGAAACGTGTGTACCGCCACATAATTCGCGTGAGAACGAATCATCAAACGTGATCATACGTACATATTCACCGTACTTCTCACCGAACAAGGCCATTGCGCCAAGCTTCTTCGCTTCTTCAATCGGCACATTGCGTCTTTCATTCAATGAAATATTTTCACGGATCTTCTGATTCACGATTAATTCAATCTGCTTCAATTCTTCTTCCGTTACTTTAGAGAAATGTGAGAAGTCGAAACGCAATACAGAATCATTTACCAATGAACCTTTCTGATTCACATGAGAACCTAATACTTGTTTCAACGCTGCATGCAATAAATGCGTGGCAGAGTGATTATTTTCAGTCAACGAACGCTGCAAAACATTTACTTTACAATCTACCGCAGCTTTCAGGTCTGCAGGCAATTGTTCAGTAATATGAATAATCAGGTTATTTTCTTTTTGTGTGTTCAACACTTTTATTTTCTGCTCACCTTGCACAAGCAAACCTGTATCACCTGCTTGTCCACCGCTCTCAGCATAGAAAGGGGTTGTATCTAATACCAATTGGTATTGATCTTTGCCTTTCGTTTTAACCTGGCGGTATTTAATAATTCTGGATGTAGAAATTAAATGATCATAACCCACGAATTCAACTTCATCATCTTCCGTAACGATTGTCCAGTCGCTCGTTTCAACACTCGCAGCTTTTTTAGAACGTTGCTTCTGTGCATCCATCTCCACATCAAAACCTGCTTCATCAACTGACAAACCGTTCTCACGGGCAATCAATTGAATCAAGTCTAACGGAAAACCAAATGTATCATATAATTCAAAAGCTGTTTTACCATCAATAACAGTAGCTTTCTTTGCTTTCAATTCTTCTCTGATCTGATCCAGTTTACTCAAACCGATATCAAGCGTACGTAAGAACGAGATCTCTTCTTCCTGCACAACCTTTGCCACAAAATCCTGTTGAGATTTTAACTCAGGGAATACGTGTGCCAGCTGGTCTGCCAATACTGCTACCAGTTTGTATAGGAATGGTTCTTTTAAATTCAGGAACGTATATGCATAACGCACGGCACGACGCAGGATACGACGGATTACATAACCAGCCTTATTGTTAGATGGCAATTGTCCATCGGCGATTACAAATGAAATGGCACGAATGTGATCAGCCATAACACGCATCGCGATATCTGTTTTTTCATCTGCACCATATTTGATTCCCGCAGCTTTCGCTACGAAATCAATCATCGGTGTAAATACATCTGTATCGTAGTTTGACTTCTTCTTTTGAATCGCCATACACAGACGTTCGAAGCCCATACCAGTATCTACGTGCTTATCCGGAAGTTCTTCCAGTGAACCATCAGCCTTACGGTTAAACTGAATAAATACATTGTTCCAGATCTCAACTACCTGCGGGTGATCGTTGTTCACCAATGTTTTACCATCAACTGCTTTTACTTCTTCATCGGAACGAAGATCCACGTGAATCTCAGAACACGGCCCACAAGGACCCTGTTCACCCATTTCCCAGAAGTTATCCTTTTTATTCCCTAATAAAATACGATCTTCCGCAATCCATTTTTTCCAGAAATTATATGCTTCGGTATCTCTTGCAAGCTTTTCTTTATCGTCACCTTCAAAAATAGTTACGTACAAACGATCTTTCGGAAGTTTGTAAACTGTAGTCAACAGTTCCCATGACCAGGCAATCGCTTCTTCTTTGAAATAGTCACCAAACGACCAGTTACCAAGCATTTCAAACATGGTATGGTGGTACGTATCAATACCCACTTCTTCCAAATCGTTGTGCTTACCGGATACACGCAAACACTTCTGTGTATCGGCAATACGACGGTACTTAGGTGTTTCATTTCCTAAGAAATAATCTTTGAATTGATTCATACCGGCGTTTGTAAACATCAACGTCGGATCATTTTTATTTACGATCGGTGCAGAAGGAACAATTTGGTGGCCTTTAGAGGCAAAGAAATCCAGGAATTGCTGACGGATTTCGGCTGAGGTCATAAACGAAGACATACTCAAAATTGGGTTTTCAACAGATTTTTATAAGATTCAAATTTAGGAAAAAACCACGTTAAAAGCCCGATTTTATGCAACAGATTTAAATTTTATATGATTTTAGAAATGTGAAACTGCTTCAAAATGAAGGCTTTTCCACAGTAAGCATATGAATGTGGAAAAGAATTGAACAGGAGAACGTATAGAGCACACAATCTACAGTGCGGAATATGTAATTTTGAGCCATTGCAAGTTCAGGTATTTATACAAACCCAGCTACCAAATTGCCTTACAAAGAGAAAGATATAGAGAAAAAATATTTCAGCATTGGCGAGGTTTCGTCCATGTTTAAAGTTGCTCCTTCCTTGATTCGTTTTTGGGAAACGGAGTTCGATATATTTAAACCTCAGAAAAACCGACGCGGCAACCGTCAATTTACCAAAGAGGATATTGAAAATTTCAGGCTCATTTATAATCTGGTAAAAGAGCGCGGTTATACATTGCAGGGTGCCAAAGAAATGCTCAAAACAGACCGCCATAAATCGAAAGACAAAATGGAGTTGCTCGATTCCCTACAAAAGGTGCGTGATTTTTTGGTTGAGCTGAAGAAGCAGATGGAATAAAGTGTAAAGTAGAAAGTGTAGAGTGTAGACTCTACAGATCTTGCGACTTCACATTTTAATTTTCATCTATAATAAACTTTTCATTGTTAATATAAATAACGAGACGATTACACTTTACAC
>JAGKWN010000017.1 GCA_021151805.1 Cytophagaceae bacterium
AAATAATAATGATGAAGTTAGTCATCAATGCGATCTTATAATATTTGATTCAATATTAACCCCCAATATCAATTCCAGTAATAATCAACGATTTTTTCCCATTGAAACTGTTGTCGCTGCTGGGGAAGTTAAGTCAGTAATTAATTCAATAGATGAACTAAAGAAAGCACTTATGAAACTTTCAAATATAAAAATCATGCGGGAACGGATTGTTGAACCATTTGTTAATCAGCAGGTTGTTATGGGATATAAAAAAGAGTTTCACCCCGATATCAATCCATATGACCAATTATGTACCTTTTTAATCTGTGAAAAATTCGGATTTGATATTAAAGATAAATTCCCTTCACCAGAAGATGCTATATTTTATTTATATAATGAATTAGGAGTATCAAGATACAAACACAACTTTATTCTAAGCATAGAAGATGGGCTATTTTTGTACTTGGATGATATTGGTGTTGTTGGTTATCCTGTTTTTAGTAGGGAGCTACCTGCAACTTTCATCACATCTAAAGATGATTATCACTTTATAGAATTTATATTATCAATGTTAACAGTTATTGATTTTGTTACTATTTTATCTCCAGATTTAAAACATTACATAAATAGGAAATAGTTGTTGATTTACATAAAAATATTTTAATTTGAAGAATAGATTAAGTAGCTAACTAAGATATAGGTATCTGTATGAATTAATTGATTTTCGTTGTGTTCCTGCGACGATTATGTGAATGTGAGACCGTCGTGTTTCGTTCTATTGTGTTACGTATTTTGTATTACTGTTACACTTAAAGATGAATATTCTACAGATACCTTTTATAATTTTGTAATGGAAGAATCATCTGCAATAGAAAGTTTTTTAAAAATTACTTCTAAAAAAAGTTTAGCAATTTATCTTGGAGTAAAATACAAGAGTTTAGCTTACCAGCTCTATAAATTAACTGACAGTGATAAATATGTCGAATTCGAAATTGGAAAAAGAAGCGGAGGTAAGAGACATATAATAGCGCCTAATTCAGGGATTAAATTTATTCAAAAAAATCTTGCAAATATTTTACTGCAAATTTATCCTGAGAAAAAATGTGTTCACGGATATTCTAAAGACAAAAGCATTAAAACTAATGCTTGTGTTCATGTCAATAGAAAACATGTTTTAAATATCGATTTAAATGATTTTTTTCCATCAATAAATTTCGGAAGGGTAAGAGGGATGTTTAAGTCACATCCTTTTAATTTTAATGATGAAGTCGCTACTGCATTAGCACAAATTTGTTGTTATAAAGGTAGACTGCCACAAGGAGCTCCCACTTCTCCAATTATATCCAATTTTATTTGCAGAAGATTAGATAATCAGCTATTAATGTTGTCTAAGAGTTTAAAAGTGACCTATTCTAGGTATGCTGATGATATTACATTCTCAACAAATATTTTACCTATTCCTGCACAAATTGGAACGATTATTAATAACAATTATTTATTATCTCAGGATATTATAAATATTGTTGAGAGTAACGGATTTAGTATAAATGAAAATAAAACAAGGTTCGCCACAAAAAAGCATCGTCAAGAAGTTACAGGATTAGTTGTAAATAAATTTGTGAATGTTAAAAGAACTTACGTTAGGCATGTTAGAGCCATGTTAAATGCATGGGAGAAATATGGGATTAGTGAAGCAGCTGTAGAACATTTTGGGAAATATAATTATAAAAATAAGTCATCCCAATATATAGAATTGGCATTTCAAAATGAATTGGTTGGAAAAATTGGTTATATAGGTATGATAAGAGGCAAGGATGATTTTATATATAAGAAATTATACCAAAGGATTAAAGTTTTAAATCCTGATGTTAAATTATCAGTAATTCAAAAAGAGAGTGAATTAATTGACCTTCCGATTATATTTGGAGAAGGTAAAACAGATTGGAAGCATTTGAAAGCTGCTTTAGATTATTTCCATTTAAATGGAAAATATTTGGATATTAATTTTACTTTTAAAATGTATGAAGATGGCATGCAAATGAATAATTCGGAATTATTAAAAATATGTCAAAGCACACCAAAAACAAATTTGCATAAAAATAAAATATTGTGTGTATTTGATAGAGATACGAATGAAATCAATAAAAGCGTTTGTGATGGTAATTTAAATTATAAAAACTGGGGAAATAATGTATATTCAATTTTATTGCCAATACCAAAACATAGAGTATTTGAAAAAATATGCATAGAACATTATTATAATGATGATGAAATTAAAATCTGTAATGAAAAGGGGTATAGGTTATTTTTAAGTAATGAGTTCAATAAGGATACAGGAAAACATGAAACAGATGATTTAATATATGTAAATAGAAATTATTTGAATGCTGATTATCCAAGGATTATTGATGACAAAGTTTTTTCAGGAGATGGTGTCAATAAAGCCTTATCAAAAAAAGCATTTGCCGATTTAATTTTAAATAAAAACCCTGCTTTTGCTAAAATACAATTTGAACATTTTGCAGACATATTTGACTTGTTACAGATTATTATGAAAACCTAAAACTTAATTGTTTTGGCATAATTTTATTCAGATCTTGGGTTAGTAATTCCGAAGTCAGATAAGCAGGTTCTGCGTTGCAAATGCAATCCTGATATACTCCACTCACACTCCAGCAAACGATTTTTTAATATTTATAATTGAATACGAATAACAAATAAATTTATAGTCATTTGTTTTCTGGTAGTATGACGTTACTCAAACATTACATTTCTTGATGCCCAAACAAACAAAACACCCTATGGAATTTTTAATACATATGAGTAAGATTAAGCCAGAGTTTAAACTCAGGAGCATCCAGGCAGAGTCATTATTTGATGCTTTGATGAAAACAACCACACTGGTGCTGACGCTTTGTGCGGAGGATCTGTTTACGTTTAAAGTGCGACGGCTGCATCAGGATGCCCATACACTGCAGTTTTATTTATCCTTTGACCAGCGTAAGGTAAAGATCCTGTTGTATGACCCGAAAGTCCATGCCAGCGCCGAGACTGCCATCCGGAAAATTACCGTGGGCACCGGAAAATGGGTGCGCCTCCCAAAATGATTATTTCCCAAATGGACTGTCCAACGGCAGTCCGTTTTTTATTGCCCGGTATACACCATACCATTTTCTGGCAGGCAAACTGTACAGGTACTTATATAAACATTAGTAAACATTAAACATGTAAACGTTTTAAAAAACATACAGGAATATTATTTAAAAAAATATTCCTGACTAAGATTATATTAAAGTCATTCTGGCTATTTTGAAGCTTAGTCAGGCCATTTTGGTGGTTGGGCAATGTGATTGGATGGTTGTTATTCGAAAGTGTCTTAAAACGCTTCTTTATGACTTGAGTTTTTAAATTTTAAAATTCCGGCTCTCCTGAGGGTAGGCTCCTCCTGGTCTCCGCCTGGTCTCCTCCTAGGGAAAGCCTAGGGTCCTTCGTTGATTACCCTATTTTTGAAAGAAACCACAGCAAAACAAGCTGTTTTTATAAACATATGTTAAATAATTTTTGCCGAACAAATAACTTTCATGTATGAAGTTTGTATGGCTGAAGTATGAGTTAAGTATGCGTGAAGTATGAGGACAGTATGGGTATAGTATGAGGACAGTATGGGCATAGTATGACAACAGTATGAGGGTAGTATGAGGGGAGCATACAACTACCCTGGAAAAACCATAGAAATACTACGCGGCCAGTATGAAGTTAGTATGGAGACAGTATCCATACAGTATGAAAGTCGTATATGGAAGAACGGAATTACTTCTTCGTCGAAACGATCAGTTCCCGCACATCTACATTCAATGATTCAGCAATATTGAACAAGGTTTCCAGAGATGGCTGTACCTCGTTCGTGTAGGATAGTAAGATCACGAAACAGCACTATAAACAGTACTATAAATAACACGATAAAACAAAATGACCATCCAATACGCATCCGACCTGCACCTGGAATTCTCTCAGAACAGGGATTTTGTAAAAGCGAATCCGATCGAACCGAAAGGCGAGATCCTGCTGCTGGCAGGGGATGTTGTACCCTTCGCGGTGATGCATAAGCATGCGGACTTTTTCAGTTATGTATCCGATCACTTTCAACAGACGTATTGGGTGCCGGGTAATCATGAGTACTACAACTCAGACCTGGCAGACAGATGCGGTGTGCTGGAGGAAAAAATCCGGGATAATGTTTTGCTGGTAAACAATACAACAGCGGTGCATGGTGAAGTGCAGTTTATTTTTTCAACCTTATGGTCGAAGATCAGTCCGGCACATGCGTGGCAGATCGAACAGGGGATGAGTGATTTTCATGTGATCCGTTACAAAGACCGGTTGTTTTCCGCTGAGCTATTTAATCAGCAGCACGAAGCGAGCATTGCTTTTGTACAGCAGGCGCTGCAGCAGCAAGCGGCTGCAACAACCGTGGTAGTGAGTCACCACATACCAACGTTTATGCATTATCCGCCGCAATACAAAGGCAGTGCGCTGAGTGAGGCGTTCGCGGTGGAATTGTTTCACCTGATTGAAACCGTTGGTCCTGATTACTGGATCTATGGGCATCACCATGGCAATGTTCCCGCGTTTGAAATTGGTAAAACCCAACTGCTCACCAATCAGCTGGGTTATGTGAAGTATAACGAACATGAGCTGTTTGACCGGGGCAGGGTGATTGTTTTGTAGCGATTGCTATTGTCGTTAGTGATATGTATTAAAGGCACAAGTCAAAGACTGGCGCCAGCGGGTATAACACATATGGTCTGTGTGCCACAGACCATGGTGAAAATGCTAGCGCCAGCGGTGTCAGCGGTGATATTCATGAAGGATTACAAATCCTTTTTATCTGGCTTCGGTTCGCCGCGGCGAATGCAAATTCCGAAGAGCTGTAGATGTTTTTAGTTATATAAAGGCTGGCAGTTGGTACAAATAAAACTTCTTCGTTTTTTAACTCCAGTGTATTTTTTAATTATAGGTGAATTGCATTTTACACATGTTTTTTTTGTGTGTATAAGCCAATGTTTTTTTAATTCATAGTTTCGTTTCCATTCTAAAAATTGAAAACTATATATACGCGTTTCATCAATAAGTTTATTTAATTTTGAAACCGGTATTTTTTCCACAATGGATTCCGGATGCACACCAACGCGATACAAAATTTCATTCTTAATAATGTTTCCTACGCCTGCAAAAATATCCTGTTCTAAAAGCGCGTCGCAGATAAGTTTATTGGGTATTGCCTTTAATTTTGTTTTAGCTTTCTTTTTATCCCATTGGTCATTCATGACATCTGCACTCCAATCATAATAGTCGTTTATGTCGCCTTCAAGATATTTCAACGAGCACGTATAAAAATTTATTTCTCCGTTATTGAATGTCAGGTTTAGTCTTATTGCTCTATTGGGCTTTTTTTCATCTATGGTATAACTGCCAAACATCAAAAAATGTACGCGTAGTGTAAGTCCGTTAAAGCATATAAGAAAATGCTTTCCCCAGCTTTTAAATTCAATTACTTTTTTATTCAGTAATAGGTCTTGTTTAATTTTAGTGTTTCCGCTGATGGCAATGATTTTTTTTCCAGTAAATTTTGATACTGCTTCTTTTACCAGGATTATGGAAGGTCCTTCGGGCATGTCTTAACAGATTTGTTTTAGTATGTTTTAATTTATTGGTTCTGCCAGTTTAGTTGTTTGCGCCTTTCTGAATTTTTCGCATCCTAAGGTTTTGATGCGTCGTCCTTTTTTCATTCTAAATGCATTCGGTTTTTCATCCTGATCAACCAAAATGCATAGAATTAATGCATGACAACAATTATTGTGTAAAATTAGAATTGTTGTTCAAGTAGATAGTTACATTATTGGGATGAACAATTATAAGATTGACATGTATTGTGATGTCTTATTGTAAAAATAAATGCATATTTTGCCACAGCGGGAAATATGCATTCACCTAGTCAATAGATGATCTCAACCTATCGATTAAAAACAATAACGCAGTCTGGGTCTATTACTAAAGGAGCTTCGCTGCTGTGTATCGTAGGGATTGACTTTACAATGAACAGGGGCGGATGAGTAGAGAGGTGAATGGATGCGGGTAGTGAAGGTCGGGTGATTAGAAAACCGGATTACAAATCCTTTTATATCTGGCTTCGGAATTGCAAATTCCGAAGGGCGGGGTCTATTACTCAAGGAACTTCGTTGCTGTGTATCGTAGGGGTTGACTTTACAATGCACAGGGGCGGATGGGTAGAGCGGTGAATGGGATGCGGGTAGTGAAGGTTGGGTAATTTAAAAACCGGATTACAAATCCTTTTTATCTGGCTTCGGAATTGCAAATTCCGAAGAGCAGGTGTAGAGAGGTGAATGGGATGTGGGTAGTGAAGGTTGGGTGATTTAAAAACCGGATTACAAATCCTTTTTATCTGGCTTCGGAATTGCAAATTCCGAAGAGCTGTAGCAGAAGCCAGCACATCAATATCAAGGCACAAGCAAATGCTTGCTCCAGCAGATTCTACCAGTGGTTGAAGTAGAAAAATTACAACATTATTTTATTAACGTGCAAACACGTATTAACAAAGGCAAAGTAAATTTGTATCCGATCAAGTTATAAAAAGATCAGATACAGCTATGAAAAACGTAAAACGCACATTCACACAGGGCGGCTTGCTTTCATTGAACCTGCTGCTCATGAGTTCCTGCAACATGAACATGGGAACGGCATACCATTCCGCGGCAGGCGGCTTCAGCTTGTTCGTGGTTTTCATTACAGCCGTTTACCTTAGTATTGAGGCTATACCGGATGAGTGGTAAGGGAATTATTCTCTGCTAATAATTTAAAGTGCGGATAACTGCATTTAATCACTTTACAAACAGTTTCCCTTTCTTACTTTTATGAGGCGCTCTTGTTTACTCTTCTGTTCTTTTGTTCCCGCCTGATGCGGGACAGGCTTTAATACAAAAGAACCAAAAAATCAAGGCTGATTTCAAATAGGCTAAAATTTTGTTTCATTCCGCGAACGCTACAAAATCGTCCCGGAAAAGGGACTAGTTGTAGCGTTCAAAAAGCTTCATGAACCAAAATTTCTTAACGCAATTTGAAATGAGGCCAATGGATTTTGAGAGAGTAACTCATTTGAATTCCGAAGAGCTACATGTAGATACAAGGCACAAGTAAATGCTTGCACCAGCGTGAATTACAAAGAGCTGCATGTAGATACAAGACACAATCAAATGCTCGCGCCAGCGTGAGCGGCATCATGTTCAGGAAGAATTACAAATTCTTTTTATCTGGCTTCGGAATTGCAAATTCCGAAGAGCCGGGAAATTCCGAAGAGCGGAGAAGGGAAGGCACAAGCAAATGATTGCGCCAGCGTGAAGTAGTGTAAGTGCTTTCACAGCACCATGCAGGCAGGCTACAGAGCGATCAGGTCTGGAGTGAATATATTCAGTTCATAAATCCCTAATTTTTTTTCTATCTGTTCAACACGATGTACCATTGTTGCGAAACCATCTTCGCCAAACTTCTTGTGTTCATTCTTTTCAAACTCTTCTCCCAAAGAATCATACTCATGCTTTGATACAATTTTCCTGAATGCAGGGAACAGCACCGTGTCTTCCCGCGCTTCATGCGGACGGTACATGGTGTTGAAAGAACCCAGCAGGTTGATCAGTGTTTGTTGCTCATCGCCCCGCAGGGTCTTTACAGCTGTGAGCTGCAGGATCTCTGAGGTAATGTAACGCCCTGCATGGTGTTGCCGGAGCAGCACATCTACAAGGTCGGTAAGCTGGTTGGCTTTTCTGAAACGCGGGAACAGGTAATCTTCTTCCTGCTTCTCATGGTAATCCTCAATGAAACTGCGGATGATCTTTGCAGACGCTTCCAGTGTTTCCATCGGAAAGGTTTCATGATTGATCAGTTTCAGTTTGCAGGTATCATAAATGAGCAGAATCCTGTTCAGGATGCCGTGTTCCTGCATCAGGTCTTCCGGCGGAGATACTTCTTTTTCTTCAGCCTCGTTTCCTTGCGAACAGCCAATAAGAAAGAGTGAGCCTGCCATTGCCGAGCCCGCTGCTATTTTTATACTTGCTTCAATAAAACCCCGGCGACTGTTATCTATTGTTTTTTCAGTTGTTTCCATGGTCAAAAAGTATTTGTGATGAAGCAAGTTCACGAAGCTAGGTGAACATGTTGTTACATCAATCGGGGAAATGCTTACACGGCAACCGTACGCGGGCTGATGCTGTTGAACGCTGCAAAATAGAATGGATTTTATTCGTTCGCTAACTTTTTTCTCTTGCTTCGGTTCACCGCGGCGAATGCAAATTCCGGAGAGCTGCATGTAGATACAAGACACAATCAAATGCTCGCGCCAGCCTGAGCGGCATCACGATTCAGGAAGAATTACAAATTCTTTTTTATCTGGCTTCGGAATTGCAAATTCCGAAAAGCTGCGTCAACGGGCCTGACAATAAAAAACTCCCCCGCATACCGCGGGGGAGTTTTTTTTATAAGCAAAGAAAAAGCATCACGCTTATTTCGCGACCAGGATCTTGGAGGTTTGTTGTACGCTGCCATTCAGCGTAAGCACATACAAACCATTGGCAAGGCCACTAAGGTCAAGCTCAACCGTATTCTTGCCGGCTGCTGCATAGAATGTTTTTGTCAGCACCGTTTTTGATTGCTGGTCTGCCAGCTGCAGAACCACCGTACCTTCGGCCGTTGCGGTGTATACCACCGTGGCGCTGTTACCTGCAGGCACCGGATATACCAGCAGCGTTGCAACTGTTGTTTCTTCCGCTTCCGGAGCAAGTGCAGCTGTACGTGGTGATACCGGCAGGTACAAGTTCTTCTTCGGAATAATCTGCTTGGCCTGGCTCGTGCTCGACCACGAAAGCTTGATCGTTGCCAGTGAGGTGCGTTCGTAGTATTCCAGCAGGATGTCGTATTGCTGGCCTGCGGTTAACGCAATGGTTGCCGAGTTTTCGATGGCACCGTGCGGTGTCCAGTTGTTGATCAGAAGCACACCGTTCACTGTTAAACGTACACCATCATCAGACGTGGTGTAGAAGGTATATGTTTCTGTATACTGAGCTTTTACAGAACCAGTCCAGCGCACGCTGAAGCTGTCTGCACGGATGCCGGAGAACGGTGCGTTCAGCAGCCAGTCGTAATTCACGGTTGTGTCTGTTTTAACAACCGGTGTACCGCTGAAGTTGATGGTATTGTAATACTCACCTTTCAGACCCGTGCCGTTAGCCGCTGGTGTGGTGCTGAACAGCTGGGCCTGCGGAATGATCTGCTTCGCCTGGCTGCTGCTCGACCATGATAGGCTGATGGTAGCGCCGGACGTATGCTCGTAATATTCCAGTACGATGTTGTATTTCTGTCCGGCAGTAAGGGCAATGGTACCGCTGTTTTCGATCGGTCCATGGTCGGTCCAGTTGTTGATTACCTGCGTGCCGTTTACCCACAGACGCACACCATCGTCAGACGTGGTGTAGAAGGTATAGGTTTGTGTATACAAAGGCTGCACCTGTCCGCTGAAGCGTGCGCTGAAATTGTCAGCCGGAATGCCTGTTACCGGAATGCCTGTACCCCAGTTGAAGCTCACCGTTGGTACTACGGCTGTTACCGGTGTGCCTGTTAAGTTGATGGTCGGGAAGTACGTAGCTGTGAGTCCGTCGCCGGTACCGGCAGCATTCACGGTTACATTCACATCATCGGTACCGGTAGCGCCTAGGTTATCGGTTACGGTTAAACGGAACACATATGCACCGGCTGCCAGTCCGCTTACCGAAAGCGTTGCTGTTGCTGCATTGGTGAGCGTTGCCGCACCGCCGCTCACTTTCGTCCATGCATAGGAAGCGATTGTGCCGTCGCTGTCAGTTCCCGTACCTGTGATTGTTGTGGAGTTTGTTGGCAGTGTCAGTACTTTGTCTGCGCCTGCATTGGCAACAGGTGCCTGGTTGCTGGCATTCACGGTAACGGTTACATTGTCGGTACCGGTAGTTCCCAGGTTGTCGGTTACGGTTAAACGGAACACATATGCACCCGCAGCTAATCCACTTACCGATAGGGTTGCTGTATTCGCATTGGTCAATGTTGCTGTACCACCGCTCACTTTCGTCCAGGCATAGGAAGCAATCGTCCCGTCGCTGTCTGTCCCTGAACCGCTGATGGTTGTAGAGTTTGTTGGCAGTGTGAGTACTTTATCGGCACCGGCATTGGCGATTGGCGGCAGGTTGCCGTTTTTATGTTGTCTTAATAACCAGTCATAAATGTTATCCGGTGCAATCCCTGGGCCTGTATTGTTGTAAGTCTGTGTCCAGGCATCGTGGCCCACACCCGCGTAGATGGTTGCTTTGGCAAGTGGTGTAGGAGCAGGGTTACAGGCGTTGATGGAATTCACCAATCCTTGTATACCTGAACCGCCGTCGTTCTGTCCCTGGAAGGCCCACACAGCAACGTTGTTGGAAGCAATGCCGCATGGCGATGTTCCATCACCCCATCCTGCAATCGGAATGGATGCAGCGATTTTCTGTGGATAGCGCAGGGTGTAGGTCCAGCAGCTGGCGCCGCCCATGCTTAAACCGGTAATGTAAATCCGGTTGGGATCCACGCGGTAGATGGTCTTCATCTTTTCAATGATCTCATCTACAAATTCACCCGGCCGTAATACGGAAGTCTGGTAGTTATCGGTCGTTACATCGTCCCAACCCGAAAACGGACATTGCGGTGAAATCACGATGAAGGGAAACTGCTGCCCCTGGTCGATCAGTTTCGGCGGCCCGTTTGCCTTTACTTTGTAGAGTTGACTTGTGTTTTGCGGGTTCCATACTTTTTCTCCCTGTCCGTGTAAAAAGATCAGCAAGGGATACGCGCTGTCGGGATGTGCAGCATAATCGGTTGGTGTGTAGGCCAGATAACCTACCAGCGCATTCGGCCCGAAGGCAGAGCGGTAGCTTTGTTCTGTCTGCTGTGCATAACTTTGCTGGTAAGAAAGTACAAAGACACTCAAGAGCATAAAAAGAAATGCGTGACGTACACGCGAGACTCCTTTGGGGAGCCTGGTTAAAATTGTTTCCATAGTTTAAAAGTTGTTGAGATTAAAATATATGAAAGGTGCAAAAGAATTTTTCAGCAATCAATACCGAGCTGTAGTGATTTGGTTATACTACAGAACAAAATAATCTTAAGATAACATTGTGAGGAGTAGATGTTAACAGATGTTAAAATTCGGGAGGAGAGCCGGTGATGAAATGTAAAAAGAATTACAAATTTTTTTATCTGGTTTCGGTTTGCTGCGGTGAATAGACCTTCCGGAGAATTGCATTTAATCAGCTTATAAAACAGTCTTCCTTTCTTAACTATATTGTTCATTCTTTTTTCTTCATTGTTCTTTTGTTCTCGCCTGATGCGGGACAGGCTTTGATACAAAAGAACCAAAAAATCAAGGCTGATTTCAAATACGCTAAAATTTTGGTTCATTCCGCGAACGCTACAAAACCGTCCCGGAAAAGGGACTAGTTGTAGCGTTCAAAAAGCTTCATGAACCAAAATTTCTTAACGCAATTTGAAATGAGGCCAGATGTTGAGGTGGCATCTTATTAAATTAATGATATTGAATTGAAAATCCCGAAGAGCTGCATTCAAAGACTGCACACATAGAGTCACGGTTCACCGCTGCGCTGAAGACGCTTGTCAACATGCTAGTTGCAAAGGTACAAGTAAATGCTTGCGCCAGCGTGCATGCTGACACAAGCTTGATTTCGAGTGCTGTGTAAAATAATTAAACGATCTGGTTCTGCAGCCTTGCCCATCCGCCGCCATTATGTACTTCCGCAAATCCGTTTGCTTTCAGGATACTTTTCGCGGATGCACTGCGCATGCCGGAAGCACAACACGTAATCACAACCGCATCTTTCTTAATCTTCGAGAGGTTTTGTTTGAGGCTGTCCAGCGGAATATTCACCGAGCCTCTGATGTGGCCGTTCTGGTATTCGCCTTTAGTACGTACATCAACAATCACAGCACCGTTCTTAATAAGTCCGGCGTAATCGGTTGGGGTACCACCGAATATTTTTTTCAGGAAGTTCATCATTTGTATGTTGTTTAAGTAATAATGATTTTATGATTTAGACAGACTGCCAGGAGCCTCCGTTCACGCAGTTGATGCCGTGTCCGGTAAGGAAAGCCGTAGCTTCGCCGCTGCGGTAGCCACTGGCACAGCATAATACCAACGGTTGTGAAAAGGATTTTATGGCTGTTAAATGATCTTTCAGTTCCTGCAAAGGAATGTTTATGGAATTTGCCGCATGCCCGGAAATATATTCCTGCGGACTTCTTACATCAATGATTGTCATGGGTGTTAAGGTTTATGTGGTTAAGGTATTGAAGAGTACTCCACCCGATACTGCTCCGTAAAGAATGCTGCTTACCGGGTTGGATGTGATCGGACAGGTTCCGCTGGAGCAGCCGACGAAGCGGTAATAAAGGTAGCCCGCAAGCGCGCCAAGCAGCACGCCTGCCAGGGTCAGTCCATATTTCTGTAGCATATCAGGCAGCGGCATTTGTTTTATTGCTGAAGATGATCGCATCATTATAAACAACATCCCAGGTAACGGGTATGATTTTTTTCAGCATGCTGCTTACGCCGCAGTATTTCTCCTGCGAGTCCGTAACGGCAGCAAGTGCAGCAGCCTGGTCTTCTTCTTTGCCTTTGAAATTGTAAACAAGATGCACGGCTGTATACTCCATGGGCGCGCCTTTGCTCAGCTCACCGGTAACCTGTATGTCGAAGGAAGAAACTTCTTTGCCGGCCTTTCTTAACAATGATGTTACATCCATGCCGGTGCAGCCCGACAAGGCTGTCAGCACAAAGGGTTTCGGGATAGGGCCGTTGTCTTCTCCGCCTACACGTTCCGGGGCATCCATGATGATGGTGTGGCCGTTTACCAGGCAGTTGAACTGCATTTTACCCATCCACTGGGTTTCTATTGAATGATTCATGGCTTATTGATTTTTACGTTTGGTTGTTATACGAAAGGGCAGGTATAAGGGGCAGAAGGATACCATCCCTGTCAGTATGAATACTGCCGATGCAACCAGCAGCAGCACGGCTGCCAATCCGTGCAGGATGCCTGTGGCATAGAGTACGAGAATGATTGCGGCAACGAGGAAGCGGATCACCCGGTCCGCTGTTCCCATGTTCTGTTTGATGTTCATAGTCTGTTTCTTGAATTTGTATTGCTAAGGTCGGGGATCGGGAATGCTTAGTCAGTTACTTTTGTTACATTAGATGAAATATCTGCAAAGAAATTTAATGCGTGTTTGTTCAATTAATTGTACCAGATGGATTTAGGAAATATTACCGAATTTAAATCTTCGCCCGCCATGCGGGAACAGCTTGCCGCTTATGGAACAGCGAAACATTTCAAGCAGGATGACATTATTCTGAACGAAAGCAGCCATATCAAAGCCATTCCGATTGTGGTGAAGGGAAGTTTGCGGGTGATGCGTACCGAAGAAGACGGCCGGGAGATTTTACTTTATTACATTAAAGCAGGTGAAAGCTGCATCATGTCTTTCCTGGGCGGTATACACCATGAAACGAGCAAGGTGAAAGCGGTGGCGGAAGAAGATGTAGAAGTACTGTTCCTGCCGGTTGATAAAGTGACAGTGCTTTTAAAAGAATTTCCGGAGTGGCTGGATTATATTTTTAAACTCTACCACAAACGCTTTGAGGAATTGCTGGAAGTGGTGAATGCCGTTGCGTTTAAAAAGATTGATGAACGCTTGCTGGATTTCCTGCATAAGAAGGCTGAAGTAACAAACAGCAAAACACTTTCCATTACACATGAGCAACTGGCCAATGAATTAGGTACTGCACGGGTAGTGGTGTCGAGGCTGTTGAAGCAGCTGGAAATAAATGGTACATTGAAACTCGGCAGGAATAAAATTATAATTCTGTGAACCATTTTTTTTGCAAGGAACGTGATACAGGCGCCATCGATTGATCTTTAAAACAAAGTAAAGTTGATCTTTTAAACAAAGCCCGGGAAATGCAGGCATTCTACATTTGTTTAAACAAAAACAAATGAGATATGAGACCATCAAATGATCAGGGTGTGTTGCAACATCCGCTGGGTTCCGGATTCAATGCAGCATCTACAACGAATGACGTAATCAAAGACATAGACCTTAGCGGTAAAATTGTAATTGTAACTGGCGGTAATGCGGGCATCGGTTTGGAAACCGTTAAAGTACTTGCAGCTGCCGGTGCTGTTGTAATTGTTGGTGCGCGTGATATTGAAAAAGCAAAGAAAAATCTGCATGGTATTGACCGTGTTGAACTGGAAGCACTTGATCAGATGGATCCAGTTTCCATTCACGCATTTGCAGAAAAGTTTCTTGTATCCGGAAGGCCACTAGATATACTGATTAATAATGCCGGTATTATGTGGGTTCCGTTGCGTAGAGACAGCCGTGGCATAGAATCCCAATTTGCAACGAATTATTTAGGGCAGTTTCATCTTACAGCTGAACTCTGGCCTGCGCTTAAAAAAGCAAATGGAGCACGTGTTGTTAACGTATCTTCCTCCGGGCATCATATTTCGCCAGTGAATTTTGATGATCCTAATTTTATACATCGGGAATATGAGACGCTGCAAGCGTATGGACAATCGAAGACAGCCTGCAATCTTTTTACGCTGGAACTGGATAATCGCGGGAATAAAGTAAATGTCAGAGCTTACTCGTTGCACCCAGGTTCTATTGGTGGTACAGAATTGGCGCGCGAAGCATCACTGGAATTGTTTCAGCAGATGGGCTTTTTCGATTCCGAAGGGAATATATTGCCGGAAGTGGCGGCCTCGTTGAAAACAGTGCAGCAAGGAGCAGCAACAACGGTATGGTGTGCAGTTTCTCCGCTGCTGAACCACACAGGAGGGGTTTATTGCGAAGATGCAGACATTGCGGAATTGGCTGGAAGCATTACTGGTAAAGGTGTACAGCCATATGCGGTAGATCGTGTAAATGCAACGAAGCTCTGGGCCTTGAGTGAACAGCTGGTGGGTATTACATTTCGTGCTGATTAACGCGGCTGTGTTTATGTTTAAATCATAACTGCTCTGGAACGAAATACAGAGTGGTTATGTAAATATTCCCATCATTTAGTAATATTAAAAACTATATTTAAGGAATGGATCACATTTCAACATACCTCACACCTGAAATAAAACTATCCTGTTACGAAGACAGCTTTTTCAAATCTGAAATTGTATTTGATCAGCATATGCTTATCTGGTTTATTTCAGGAGAAACAAAAATTGTGCAGTCAGAAGCAACGCACCATTTTAAAACGGGTGATATTTTTCTGATTCCGAGGAATAAGCCTGCAACTATTATAAATTATCCGAAAGATGGTTTGCCGCACAAGACGGTTGTTATGCTGTTGACTACAAAAGTACTGAGGAATTTTTATCAGAACCTGGAAGTAAAAACGAAGATGAAAGCTATTTCTTCGATACGCAGCTTCAGCAATCATCCTTTACTTGAAAGCTGTCTGGCGTCTTTAATTCCTTATTTTGAGATCAGCGAAGCATTTCCGGAAAACCTGGCCACATTGAAAATTACAGAAGCAATAAGCATTCTAAGGACAATTGATCCTGAAGTAGATGGTGTTCTTGCAAATTTTGATGATCCGCATAAAGTGGATTTGATAGGCTTTATGGAAAAGAATTTTATGTTTAACATGACGATGGAAAAATTCGGTTATTTAACAGGCCGAAGTCTTGCAACTTTTAAACGTGATTTTAAGAAAGCATTCAATACGACACCACAAAAATGGATTACGCAAAAGCGGCTGGAGCTTGCACACTATCAGCTTTCTGAACAAAAGAGAAAACCTGTTGATGTATGCTATGAGATTGGCTTTGAAAATCTATCTCATTTTTCATACGCGTTTAAAAAATATTTCGGATATGCTCCTACTAGCCTGGTGCAAAAATAAATCAGCAATATCTTTTTTCAGTACATTAAAACTTCATTTGTAAGTTACACTTCTATAATTAATAGAATGGACGGGGACAGAGTGATAGGTTTATTGGAATTATTTCCTAAATTAAATAAACCAAATAGCTATGTAAAAACTAACCGTATCTGATTATGTATACAAATCCGTATAGCCGCGGCCTGAAATGGTATCATTACCTTGCAGCATTCTTTGCCGGACTTTTTCTTGCTAACTTTATTCCGCATTTTGTAAACGGTATTTCAGGCGATCCGTTTCCAACTCCGTTCTCTAACCCGCCGGGCAAGGGACTTTCATCACCACTGATCAATGTGTTGTGGGCTTTGTTCAACCTATTAGTAGGGTATCTGCTTTTCAGGGCCAGTAAAATAAGCCATCGGACAAAACTTGCCCTGTTTGTATTTTTTATTGGCGTGGCGTTGATGAGTGTGAACCTCAGTATACACTTTGCAGAAAAAGACCGCGGTGAGGCACCTGTTAAGGTGATGCCGTAAGCGTATAAACGATTGCTGCCATTGCTTTAAGCGATGGCAGCAATCGTTTATCCAGCGTGGGGGCCTATGCAATACGCCCTACTATACATTTTTCCCTACCGTAAAATGCTGCTTTTTATTCGCAGATAGTGCTGCAATAATTTCCTGCGGATTTTTCCATTCAAATAGATGAATCATCCAGATGGTAAATGCCAGCAGGCCCTGTTGTTTCACAATGCTTTTCCCAAGCCTTAAAATATTCTGATCCCGTTGCTGAATAGCTGCTGTTAGGTCAGTTCCTGCTTTGTCGTATAATTCTTCCGCAAAGCACCATGCGCCGTCGCGCGCATTTTCTGTACTGAACTGGATCAGCACAGAAGTACTGTTCTGGGCATGGAGTCCCATTAAAGAAAGCAAAGGTGATACTTTGTTCAGATCATTGATCGTCTTGTATGTGTACGAAGAGATAATAGTATTGATGGTGTAAAAATCATCACGGATATTTTGTAAGGGTTCACCAAGCTCTGCTTGTATTTGTGCGGTTGCTACACCCAGGTCTAAATTGATATGTGCACTGATGCCGAGCATAAGGTGTTGGATAATCAGCACGGAAGCTTTTTCGGTTTCCTGGAAAGCATATGCCCAACAGGCACTGCAGGTTTCCTTGTGTTGCCATTGATAATAGGCCTGCAGGTATCGGTTGGCAAAAACAACATCGAGCTTTTCCATGCGGGCGCCGTTTTGAAACAACCCTTTGTCGATGCCGTCTTTGATACTTTGGGTAACACTTAAGTAAAGCGTGGCAAAATATCCGATTCGTGTTTTTGATTGAATAGAATGGGCAATAATGTTTTCTAAGGAAGTAATTACTTCGTTAATGCTGGTAGCTGGTATGAACATGGTATGAAAAATTATAAATATGGGAAAATAATGTTCTGTATAACGGGGCGAATAGAACTGAGGTTTCTATTTAGGTTAATTTTTTAATGAAGTGAAATGTATTCAAAGACTGCAAAAATAACATACACCAGTCTCGTTCCACTAAGGCTGGTGCTAGATGGGATTCGTATAGTCGCATATTCCCATAGCTAAAGCTATGGGTTAACCAGATCGTTTGTAAATGTTTGCTTAGCCCACGGTTTCAACCGTGGGATTATGATATTTCCCCCGCATGTTTATGGGATTATAATAGATTGTATGCATGTTAACGTATCAACCGTTGGATTATAAGCTGGCAGCTGGTATGAACATTTGATTAAAAATTAATTCCTATAAAGTAAAACGGTAAGTAAAAAGAAAGGTATGCTTATGGTGTTAACCAGAGTTATAAAAATGTTGTCAGTAAACTCTTCTCTGTTGAAAAAGAAAAGAGGAGTTGTCCATTTAAAAAATGGATTTTAAATCTTCAGCATTCCTCTGAATCCCCGTGCTGCATAATATGATTCGGCTCCGTTGTGATACAGAAAAACCGTATCATAGCGGCGGTCACAGAATAAAGCGCCACCGAGTTTTCGTACAGGTGCTGGTGTTGCTACCCAGCTCGATGTTTTTAAGTCGAATGAACCGAGTGTCTGCAATTCCCTGTATTGTTCTTCCGTTAGTAATTCAATACCCATGTCTTCTGCCATCTGCATAGCGCTGTCGGCAGGCTTGTTTTCTTTTCGGGCTTCAAGTGCCTGGTGATCGTAGCAGATGCTGCGGCGCCCCTTCGGACTTTCAGCGGCGCAATCGTAAAAAATATATTCGCCGGTTTTTTTGTCATAACCCACAACATCAGGTTCGCCTTCGGTGCGCTCCATTTCATTCAGCGACCATAGTTTATCCGGGTGACTGCTTAGTTTCTTTTCTACATCAGACCAGGCAATGCCTTTGTGACGATGCATATTTTTTTCAAAACGTTTTGCTAACGTAGCAAGTAACTCTGCTTGTTGTGCAGGAGCTAATTTCTTTTTGGTGCCGTTACTTTTACTCATGGGTATAAAATGTTTTAAGTTCTGTTATCGTAAGTACTGGAGCAGCATAATGGTTAAGCCGATTCCCATTTCTATGTACATCATGAAGGTGTGATATCTATCCGGAGAGCCTACTTTTCTGCTTGAGTAAAATCTGCCGAAACCTGCACAAAAAACTACAAAGCCAATCAGGTAAATGATGCTGGTGGTTGTTTGTATGTGAAAGATGAACCAGATAAGCATGAAGCCGAAGGCAAAATACATACCGCTCAGGAAGCGGAAAATATTATCAAGCTGCGGTTGTGGTGCAATCGGTTCCTGTATAAAGCGGCCTGCACCTTTAATAAATAAAATCGTTCCGCCTGTTAGACAGATCATCGCTAAGATTCCGAATATGAGTTGTATAAGCAGTTCCATTGTTGCTTTTTATTTAGCCTTTGTAATACATTTGCTGGCGCGCGCATTTGCTTGTACCTGATTTGGAATTGAATCTAACGGTGTTAATCATTCAACCCTTTACCTGCAAGAATATCCGGTATGCATTTTTCAATGCGGGCCTCCCGTGTTTTAGATTGTTTCGCAGAAGAGAAATGCAATAGGTAAGCACGCTGGCGCCCAGGTGTTAAAGCCTTGAATGCTTTTTTTAGTTCTGCATCTTCTTTCAGTACCTGCTTAAATTCTTCCACCATCTCGAATTCAGAAGTCTTTTTTAGTTCTACTTTCAAGCCGGCTTTTTCAATAGCAATCGCCTCTTTGATATAGGCTTTGATGGAAGTTTTCAGCTTCGTGATTTCCTTTGCATTGGTAAAGCGCATCTGACGGGCTGCCTGTACATTTGCGGATTGCTGAATGAGAATATCTTTAGGATCTTTCATCAATGCACCTTTAAAAAATAACAAAGCACAATATTCCTTGAAGGTATGTATGAGTACAACATTGCTGCCTTCAGCAGTATAACAGGGACAGCCCCACTTAAGTACTTCATCAAGATTGCAGTCAAGCACAATATCTCTGAGCAGTTCAATTTCTTCCTGCCAGTTTTTTGCTTGTGTGAAATAAAAATCAACTTTCGGATTCATGGAAATAATTATGAATTATGAGTTATAAATTATGAATTGGAGTTCCTCTGGTTTAGTAGAAAAACCAATTCATAATTTTTGAAACTATAGTAATCTATTCATAACTGAAAAGAATTACAAGCCGCTTGCACCTGTTTTTCTACTGTCTGGCCTCAGGTACCAGGATGTTATTGTCAATACCAGCAATAATGAAGGACCGAAATATGCCAGGGCTTCTTTATCGCCTGCAGCAAGGTGAGAGAAGAGTGCGCCGGACATTGCAAAGAAGAAGCCTGCGTATGCCCATTCTTTTACCAGCGGAAATTTAGGCACAAGTACCGCGATTACACCTAATAATTTCCAGATACCAAGTATCGTAAGGAAATAAAGCGGGTAGCCCAGTTTTGTAATCATGTCTGCTTCTTCTTTCATTTTCATTACCTGAACAATGCCGGTTGATGTCATACCTAGTGCCAGCCAGCACGTAGCGATCCAATAGATGATTTTTTTTGTCTTTGTCATAAGTTTGTTGTTTAATTAATGGACTTAAATGTTAGTTACATATTACGCGGCCTCATTTCAAATTGCGTTAAGAAATTTTGGTTCATGAAGCTTTTTGAACGCTACAACTAGTCCTTTTTCAGTACGGTTTTGTAGCGTTCGCGGAGTGAAGCAAAATTTTAGCTTATTTGAAATAAGCCTTGATTTTTTGGTTCTTTTGTATTAAAGCCTGTCCCGCATCAGGCGGGAACAAAAGAACAGAAGAACAAACAAGAGCGTCTCATAAGAGTGAGAAAGGAAAAGTGTTTAACACTTTAAACACTTTAATCTTATGATGTTAACTTAACTTTGTTAATACCTCCTGGATTCTGTTGTGCGCCATGTTGATGCCTTGTGCGAAAGGTAGCTTCAGCATCTGATCCCTGTCGGCATTGGATCTGTAAACAATCTGCATCGTAAGCTTGCTTGTATCAGCAGTAAGTTTTTCAAATTCCAGGAATTCAAGTTGTACCGGAAACGGTGTGTTTTCCATTTCAAACGTACGCGTGATTTTTTTATCCGGCGTAAATTCATGGATCGTACCATTGAAGTAATGCTTATTGCCTTTCGGGTCGGTTGTTTCAAACTGGTAGCCGCCATGCTTTTTATTTTCAAGCTTCAGAACTTTTGTGTTCATCCATTGCTCAACAATGTCGGCTTCTGCATAAGCCCTGAACAGGAGTTCCAACGGCAGGTCAAATTCACGTGTGATGGTTAAATCCTGTTTGCCGTCTTCGGCAAAGATCTTTGTTTTGACTTCCATGGCTTAGCTGTTTTTTTTATTTTTCATGATCTCTTCCAGTTTGTTGAAGCGGGCATCCCACATATTGCGGAACGGTTCTATAAAGTCTGCTACTTCCTGCATTTTTTTAGCGTTGATGTGGTAATAGATTTCCCGGCCGTTCTGTTCCTGTTTCAGTAATTCACATTCTGTCAGGATTTGCAGATGTTTTGAAACGGTTGGCCGTGCTGTATCAAAGTTGGCTGCAATCGATCCCGCTGTCATGGCTTGTGAAGCGACAAGCAATAGTATTGCTCTTCTTGTAGGATCGGCGATGGCCTGGAATACGTCTCTTCTTAAATTCATTGTGTAGCTATTTGACTACACAAATATATATGTAGTTATTTGACTACGCAAATGATTGCCCGGAAATTTTTTTTGTGAGCCATAAAATCAATGAAGCAGTTAAACTGGGAGGGATCATTTAAAAAAATAAGCAGGGAAATTGATTTTAACCTCAATTCCCCTGCGAACGGTGCTAGCCTTATAAAGAAAAATCAATTGTTTTTATATAAGTACCTTTTTTATCAAAGATTACTTCCTGGTTTTTAATTTTAGCACTGAAGGTAACAAGTCCTGCAGCATCTGTAATCTTGAAGTATTCTTTCAGCGGTACATCTGCATAGTTCAATTTAATATAATCATAAGCCGGAGCAGGTAGCGCGAAGGTAGTTATCTTGTCACGCGATTCGATCAGCTTCCCTTCCGAAGAATATGTAGCATAACTTGTCGTAGTGGTACGCGTGTATTCAACTACATAGTCTGCATTAAACTTTTTCCATGTGATGTCAAAAGCTGAAGGATGGCTTTTTGAAAATTCGTTTTTAACAGCAAGTGGCACATCCTCTTGTGTTATACTTCGGGTTTGGGCTTGAGCATGCGCAACAAGAGAGCATGCACAGGCAAATAAAATGAATAGATAGGTTCTCATAGCTGTAGTATTTAGGGATTTTATCATTTATACGATAAAATTTGTAAATATTCCGTGATTTTGTATTGCATATTTTAGCCTAATTGTTACACGATTCCCACTTTTGTATTTCCGAGTATTGAATTGATATGAAATTTTATACAGAACGTTATATAAATCAATATTTTGTCTTTTATACAAGATTCAATATCTTAGACTGTATCAACCCGCAAACAGATGAAAAAGTCTAGCATCCCCCCCATTGATATTAGTGCAAAAGAAGCCTTTGGAATATTGGAGAGTTATAAAAAATATTCAGCTGACAAGTATTCTACTGAAAAAATAGGTGTTGATATTTTTTCAAGGATTCTCCAGAATATTCCCGGTACGGTTATGGTCATTGATTTGCATACGAATATGTATATCTATGTGAATACACCGGAAATACTTGGTTACAAAAGCAGTGAATTTATTGAAGGAGGGCTTGCTCGTGTGCTGCAAGTATTTCCGGCAGCTCACGGCTATATTATGATCCAGCAGATTTTTCCGGTCATGTTTAAATATTTTGATGAGTATTGCAGAAATAAAGCCTACCAGGGGCTAAAGGTAAGTTATCCTACACAACTAATAAATAGTGATGGTACGGCGCGCTGGTATCAGCATACGATTAGCATTCTTACTACAGATGATATGGATAAACCTCATCTGCTTCTCAAAAGTATTTATGATATTCAGGATCACAAAAAAGATTCCTCAATCGATTTTGTAATCTCTTATGTGAACAGTAAAAATGAAACAGAAATATTGGTTGAAGAAAGGTTTTTACCGGAAATCACCAATACTGTTCTTTCTGAAAGAGAAGCACAGGTGCTTAGTCTGATTAGTCTGGGTTTAACGAGTGCACAGATCGCTGATAAATTATGCATCAGCCAGCATACAGTTAATACACACCGAAAAAATATTTTGCGGAAAACCTTTTGTAAAGGCACGGCTGAACTTGCCATTTTTGCTTTGACAACCGGAGGCGATCAATAATTGCTGTTAAAGTTTAGTACATCCCCCCAGATTGTGGATTATGCGAAAGGCTACTAACACATAATAAAAAATCTCTGGAGGGATAATACTTCACATTAGGATTTTTTGTACTGATTTTACAGTATCAAAATTGTGAAGTTAATTGCTTGCAATCAATACCTAATACTAGTGATTTTTAGTTTGAAGAAGAGTAAGCAGCTGAAGGCGAAAATATTAGGTCTTTTATGCGCTACAAGAAGGGCCCGGGAATGAAGTAATACACAGGTGTTAGCATTTGCCTGCTTTTTGATTATTAATTATCTTTAAAATAGGTGGAAATTAAAATCTGAGGCATGCAGCACATATTTATTCAATATGTTTATCTGATTCTGGCAATTCTGGCTTTGGTTACGTTTGCGGACATAACAAAGGTCGCGTATCCGATTATACTAGTTATAGGAGGGCTCGCCCTGAGTTTTTTGTCCGAGTTTGCCAGCATGACCATTGATCCGGAAATCGTGCTTTTTATTTTCCTCCCACCATTGCTTTATGAAGCGGCCTGGCAAACATCCTGGAAAGAATTCTGGAAATGGAAGCGCGTTATCACCAGCATGGCGTTTCCGATCGTGATTATCACTGCTTGTGTGATTGCATTTTTTGCAAATGAAATTATTCCTGGATTTACATTGGCGCTTGGCTTTTTGCTGGGCGGAATCATTTCTCCTCCAGATGCGATTTCTGCAACTACCATCATGCGGCAGGTTGGTGCACCGAAAAGTCTGGTAAGTATTGCCGAAGGTGAAAGTTTACTCAATGATGCTTCTTCGCTGATCATTTTTCGTTTTGCTCTGGTTGCCGTTATCACCGGGCAGTTTCATTTTGGTGAAGCTACTTCCAGTTTCTTTCTCGTGGTGATCATGGGTACTTTAGTCGGACTTGCCGTAGGTGCATTGTTTTATAGCGTACATCGCTGGCTGCCTATACCGCCGCGCATAGAAATTATCATGACGTTTGTAACGCCGTACTGCATGTTCTATGCAGCGGAATATTTTCATTACTCAGGTGTGTTATCTGTAGTGAGTGGAGGCCTGTTGCTGTCTAGCAAGCGCCAGCAGATGCTGAGCTACCGTAGTCGCATTCAATCGGAAAATGTATGGACAAGCATTGTATTTGTTATGAACGGTCTGATCTTTTTATTGATTGGTCTGCAATTACCTTCTATTATAAATCAATTGGGCGATACAAGTGTGTCTACAGCTACCTGGTATGGTGTTGCTATTTCAATCATCTTAATTGTTACACGTATTTTGTGTATGCTTGGAGCATCTGCTTTCACTATGTTCATGAGCAGGTACATTACAGTTGCAGATGCGAATCCGGGATGGAAGGGACCCGTGATTCTGGGTTGGGCCGGTATGCGTGGCGTGGTATCACTGGCTGCCGCGCTTTCTATTCCTTTATACATAGGCGGTACAGAATTGTTCCCGTTTCGGAATCTCATACTCTTCATCACATTTGTTGTGATCCTGATTACGCTGGTTTTTCAAGGGCTTACACTTCCTATTCTTATTAAATGGCTGAAGGTAGAAGGCAAAAGCGATGTGAAATCGGATCTTGAGCAGGAGAAGTTGATTCAGAAAAAATTATCGCATTCGTCACTCATTTACCTGGAGAATAAATTCGTTGCAGATGGAGTGGATAATGACCACATCAAAAATCTCCGTTCACGTTTTGAGCTTGAATTTAAATTCTTTGATACTGAATTGCTGGAAGATGTTGATTCTACACATAAAAACACCATTCAGGAATATCATGCAACCTATCTTGGATTGCTGAACCACCAGCGCAGTCTGTTGAAAGAAATCAATCGAGGGGAGGAGTTTGATGAGGAACTGATCCGTAAGTATTTTGCATTGATTGATTTTGAAGAACTAAAGATTCGCGAACAATCCGTGTAATAATTTTTTCGGATCTGCTGCAGACATTTTCAATTTATTCTTTCGTTCGGCAGTTAATTGCTATCTTCACTGCAATGAAAAAGCATTCGTTACCCATCCGATCTGTTTTATTTTTTTTACTATGGCTGCTGGTCTTTGTAACAGCTGCTGCGCAGCAATATACATTCAGGAATTATTCAGTGGATGACGGGCTTGCACAATCGCAGGTGTATACCATGTGCGAAGACAATACCGGCAGCATGTGGTTTGGTACCAGAGGGGGCGGTCTAAGTCGTTTTGATGGGATTGATTTTAAAAGCTATACCGTACAGGAAGGACTGGTGAGTAATTACATCCGTTGCCTGTTGAAAGATGCAGCGGGTAATTTGTGGATCGGTACCGATAATGGTTTATCGGTTTACAACGGGAAAGTTTTTACAACCTATACGGCAGCGAAAGGGTTGGGTGATGTTGTCATAAATGATCTTGCCCTTGATAAAGAAGGTGAAATCTGGATTGCTACAGAAAAAGGAATTTATCATACGCAAAAAAACCGGGTCATAGCTTTTAATCCGGAGAATAATCTTGCTGCAGAGCGCTTCAATTGTATGCTTGCAGATGCTGCCGGAAATATTTGGGCGGGGAGTGATCGCGGTCTGTATTGTTTCAGTAAAGAAAAAAATAATTGGCACACGGAGCATTTTACTGAAAAAGAAGGTTTGCCCAATCCGATCATTACAGCATTGAGTTTACGTGATGATGGTGGTATCTGGATATGTACGTATGGTGGCGGCGTGGCGGCATATTACAGAAATACATTTTTAAGCATAAATAAATCTGGTGGACTTGCCAGTAATACCGTTTTTGATTGTACAGATGTGGGTGAAGGTGTAGTGTGGTTCTGCACAGCCAGCGGGATTACGAAATATGATCCCTCTAAAGGGAATTCATATACACAAATTACCGAAACCGAAGGACTAGCGAAAAATGTTGTTATGTGCGTGTTTAAAGATTCATTCGGAAATCTTTGGTTTGGCACATCGGGCGGTGGTGTGAGCAGATTAAGCAGTGAACGCTTTATACATTACACGGCAATCAAAGGTGTGTTTGGTACCTGGGTATATTCTATTTTACAGGATCGTGATGATGTCATGTGGTTTGGTACATCGGAAGGCGGGGTCACTACGTATGATGGGGTTTTCTACAAACGTTTTTCAGAGCGCAATGGCTTTACTGCATCTAAGATCAAATGCATCGCGCAGGATGTGCAGGGCAATATCTGGTTGGGTACCATTTCAGATGGCGTGTACATGTATAATGGAAAAACATTCCGTCACTTTAATAACCGCAATGGTTTAAGCAGTAATTTTATTAATTATATTCTGACAGATAGCAGCGGTCGTGTTTTACTGGCTACAGCCGGCGGCGGAATCAGCTGTTTGCTGCCTTCTAAAAATAATACGTATGCGGTTAAAAATATCCGTCCGCGCGAAGGACTGGCGGATGATCGCATTAATACACTTGTTGCAGACCGGGCTGGTAATATATGGGCAGGAGCAGCCGGCAACGGAATCAGTAAGATTCGTTTTGCAGAAGATGGCAGCTACACCATTAAAAATTATTCGCGGCAGGATGGATTGACAAGTAATGCCATACGCTGTGCGGTTATTGATAGAGATGGTGACATACTATTTGGCACTGCTGATGCCGGACTGATCATATACAACGGAACCAAATTTATTTCTATCAGTAAAGTGGATGGATTGCCTTCCAATAATATTTATTCCTGCATTCTGGATGCGAATAAAAATCTCTGGATTGGTACAGATAAGGGAATTGATTGTATCTATCTGACCGCAGAAAATAAAATTGGTGCGATCAGACATTACGGCAAGCCTGAAGGCTTTACGGGTATTGAGACCATTCAGAATGCCGTATGGCTGGATAAGCGTACGAATCTCTGGTTCGGTACAGTGAAATCGGCAACGGTGTATAATCCGGGTGCTGACCGCGAGTTAAAAACACCACGTGTGCATATTGCCGGGATGCATTTATTTTTTGACAGGATTGAAGAAACCGCTTATGGGAAAAAGACCAGGGCCTGGTATCCGTTACCGGATTCGCTTGTGTTGCCTTACGATCAGAATCACATAAGCTTTGATGTAATTGGTATTGAACAGTCAAATCCGGAGTCGGTGCGTTACCGCTGGATGCTTGAAGGGTTTGATAAAAATGAATGGTCGCCGATCACAGCTAAAAGAGAAGCTGTGTATTCCAACTTGCCTCCGGGGACCTATACATTTAAGGTGAAGGCTATGAATGAGCGCGGAGAGTGGAATGAAATTCCTGCAGAATATACATTTACCATTCGTCCGCCTTTTTGGCAAACCTGGTGGTTTATACTTGCCGCATCAATACTAGTGATAGGGATTGTGTGGTTTTTTGCTGCATCGGCATTGCGTAAACTGAAAAAAGAAAATGTACAGGAGAAACAGCGGCTGGAAGCAGAGCGTACACTGATTGAGCTGGAGCAGAAAGCGCTGCGTCTGCAAATGAATCCACATTTTCTTTTTAATTGTCTGAACTCCATTAAAGGATTGATTGCTGAAGATAAACCGGAACAGGCAAAAATATATCTTTCAAAATTTGCCAAGCTCATGCGTTCCATACTG
This sequence comes from Cytophagaceae bacterium, assembly GCA_021151805.1. GTDB lineage: Bacteria > Bacteroidota > Bacteroidia > Cytophagales > Cytophagaceae > Cytophaga. Next base: position 27,392 of record JAGKWN010000017.1, read on the forward strand.
GATCATTCTATGGAAGCCTTTATTACACTGGAGAATGAAATTACAGGTTTGCAGATGTATGCTGAACTTGAAAAACTCAGCCGTGATGATGCATTCGATTTCAGTATTGCAATTGGTGCCGGAATAGATCCTTCCTTCATAGAGATTCCGCCTATGCTGATCCAGCCGTTTGTAGAGAATGCAATTCTGCATGGCATGGCAGGAAAAGCCGGTAGAGGTAGAATAACGGTATCGTTTACACAACAGGAAAATTATCTGCATTGTGTGATTGAAGACGATGGTGTCGGGCGTACAAAAGCTGCAGAAATGAAACAGGATTTCATGCAACATAAATCTGCGGCCATTACGGTAACACAGGAACGCTTGAACATTCTGAATAAAAAGCTAAACCTGGAAGCAATTAAAATTACGGTTGAAGATTTAACGGATGTACAACAGAAACCTTGCGGTACACGGGTTACGGTACTGATTCCGTTTCAGCAGTAATTGTTTCAAAAATGATCATGTAACGTTATGATAAAAGCATTAATTATTGATGATGTTGAAAAGGCCAGAATCGCATTGAGAAGTGATCTGAAAAATTATTGTCCGAATGTGGAAGTGATTGGTGAGGCTGAAGGTGTTGAAAGTGGTGTGCAGCTGATCAGACAAACAAATCCGGATGTGATTTTTTTAGACATCCGCATGTCGGATGGCAGCGGTTTTGATTTGATTGCAAAATTGCGGCAGCAAGGCGAGATCCGTTTTCAGATCATCTTTACGACTGCTTATGATGAGTATGCGATCAAAGCATTTAAATTCAGTGCCACCGATTATCTGTTAAAGCCCGTCGATCATGAAGATCTGATACAAGCGGTCCAAAAAATAAAAAAAGATTCCGGACAAAATTTTCTGCGCGAACACATGGAAGTATTGATGGAAAGCATGAAAGGAATCAAGACTTCTAACAAGCGCATTGCCCTGAACAGTATGGATAAGGTGCAGGTGGTGAATGTGGATGATATCATACAATGCGAATCACAAAAGAATTACACCTTGTTTTATCTTACCAATAAAAGACAAGTGCTGGTAACCCGTACACTGAAGGAGTTTGAAGATATGCTGGAAGAAGATAATTTTTTGCGTGTACATCACTCACATTTGATCAATGTAAAACACCTGCGGGAATATGTGAAAACAGATGGCGGTTATGCTGTCATGTCCGACGGATCACAAGTGCCCGTATCTGTGCGTAAGAAAGAACAATTGCTGAGTTTGTTAGGGCTTTGAGTAAGTTTTTTGTATTTGTCTAACCCACGACTTCAGTCGTAAGGGTAGGTAAGCATAACATCCCACGACTGAAGTCGTGGGTTACACAAACAGGAGTTACACAATCAGTTTTTAAGATTTTCCAATACTTCAAAATCTATTTTTAATATTTCACCGCTATCATCTACCAGGGTTAATACATGACTGCCCGGCTCCGGCGATAAGGCCAGCTCGTGGGTGCCAGTCGTTTCACCCAGAAAGAAATCATCTACATGCCAGTAAATAACACCGCCTGTTTTGGGATGTGTAGCCTGGAAGACTGTCCGGCTCATGGTACCATCAAGGTTTACGGGAATATATATGCGGCTTGATGCATGCGGATAAATCATCTGCATGGATTTTTCTTCTCCACTAGCACATTCACTTCGTAATGCCGGCAAGGTTTCATAGTCGGGATTTTTTCTTTTATAATACATGGCCTGTACCGGTGGTAATACAAAAAAAGATTTTGTAACCATGTCTGCAGGTGATATACAGCCTGCATTCACACGTTGACCGGTAGAATCCAGATGCACCTGCATGTGGTAGGGACAAGGTATAGTCTTACTGCCGGGTTGCGGTAGAGCTACTGTTTCTTTATGCATGCAATATTCACCCGCCTTGTGCCCGCTCTCGCGGCATACCTCTATGCTGGCTGTATTCGCGGCAGGAAACTCAAACCAGTCTGTGTTGTAATCAAGCACATGAAAGATATCAAAGAGCAAAGGCGCGGCAGCAGAGATCCCCGTTAAGCCTGGTCGTCCTTCTCCGTCTGCATTACCTGTCCATACAGCTACTACATAGCGAGGAGTGCAGCCAACAGCCCAACCGTCGCGGAATCCAAAGCTGGTGCCTGTTTTCCATGCGATCCTTCCTGAAGAAGAAAAATTCTGCCAGTTGCTTTCAGCATCCGGTCTTATAACTTCCGACATAGATTCGAAAGTATACCAGATGGCAGCTGCATCCAGCAAAGCATGCTCCAGCAGGTTTTCTTTTGATGCTGACTTGTACGAGCGTGCATGATTTGTATTCAATGGACGGAAAACACGCGGATCGTATCTGTGATTGTTTTTGTTGAACTGCAACAACGACCGGCTCATACCTGCATACATCGCACCGAGGTCCCACAGGCTTGTTTCGGCACCACCAAGAATCAGTGATAGACCGTAATGCCCGGCAGACTGATCAAGTGTATTCATGCCCATTTTTTTAAGCTCATTGCAGAACCGTTCTGTGCCATGCTGCTGCAGCATGCGTGCAGAAGGAATGTTCAGTGAACGGGCAAGGGCTTTCCCTGCCGGGACAGCACCATCATAGCTAAGATCAAAGTTCTTCGGTGTGTAGCCACCAAAGTGTGTAGGTATATCCGGAATCAATGTGTTTGGCAGGATCTCTCCGGCATTCAGCATGTGCGCATACAACATCGGTTTTAAGATACTGCCGCTGCTGCGGTGTGCATGCACAACGTCTACCTGGTTGTTATGCGCATTGGCTGTGTCAGTCGTATTACCAATGTATGCCACTACATCACCGGTTTCTGTTTCGATCACCAGGGCTGCAGCATTGTAAATATTATTTTCCTGTAACTGATGGCTGTTTCTGTTTACGATGTTTTGTACCTGTTGCTGAATGTGTATGTCTATTGTAGATACATAAACCGCAGAAGTATTTGTTACCTGTTCTTTGCGGACAGTCTCTGTCAGGTGCGGGGCCAGATCGGGTAATGGGAGTGGTTGGCCCGGCAGTTCTTCTTTTTTTGAAAGCGCACAGGTAATGGAGTCGATGATGTTGGCTTCATATAATTTATTCAGCAGTCGGTCTCGTTTTTTAAGTAATAGTGAACGGTTTTTGCCTGGGTGTATAAGCGATGGGCTGTTGGGCAACACCGCCAGCGTGGATGTTTCTGCCCAGGAAAGTAAGGAGGAGTTTCTGCCGTAATACTTCCAGGACGCAGCTTCCAGACCTACAACATTGCCGCCGAAAGGGGCATTGGCTGCATAGAGTTCCAGGATTTCTTTTTTTGAATAACGAAGTTCGAGTCTGGTGGCTAAAATAATTTCAATGAATTTTTCTGCAAACGTACGGGCCTTGCCTTTGCGTGCAAGTCTTATCACCTGCATGCTGATGGTGCTGCCGCCGCTTACTACTTTGTTTTTTTCGGTATTGATTTTAAATGCCCGCATCAAGGCACAAACATCTACCCCGGGATGCGATTCAAAACGCTTGTCTTCAAAACAGATGATAGCTGCCTGGAATTTTTCAGGTACTGCTGTATGATGTGGAAACCGCCATTGACCGTCGTTGGCAATACGTGCACCCAGTAGTGTCTGATTTTTATCAAGCACTACTGTAGATACCGGATCCCTGAATAAAGGATCCGGTAAACAGAAGGCATAACCAAGGCATAAAATTGTAAATAATATGCAACCGTGTATGCGGTATTTTTTCAGAAATGCGAAGGACCGTTTCATAGATGCTGAGGAGATGGTGTTACTTCTATCCACATGCCATGTTTGTGTGCGTTGATGGAATGATCATACATAGCTTCTGAATAAACCGCAGGTAAATAGAACCGGCCTTCATAACTTGCATGCAGCAATACACAAAATGTTTTTTTCTCTTTTACGCCCAGGTCGTAGAAGCTATTTACGCGGTCGTCACGCACATCTTCATAATCCGGAGAGTCATATTTGTTTGTTGAGCCAGCAGGATTCAACCGTGCATTATGAATTTCCCAGCCTGAAGGAAAGATTTGTGTCAACGATAGCTGTTCATAAAATCCGCGTGTATTTGTGCCTGTATGCGTTACTGTTACCAATGCCATGAAATCTGTTCCCTGCGGAATGGCGGCAGGGTTCAGCCTTTTGCCATCCATGGAAGTATAGATGATGTCTAGCGCTAGTCCATTGGAAGCATCCGTTTTGTCACCTTCCAAAGGAATACCTGCTGTCACAATTTTAGCAAAGAGTATACCCGACCCGGTGTTTTTAATTTCAAGTGCATTCATTTCATCGTTGCTGACTGTGTACTGCCATACCGGTGATGTTGTACGAATTTCTTTTTTACTTCCATCTTTAAGTGTATAAGTAAAGCTCATACCCGAGGCTGAACGGTCTGCACCTGTGTAGGATGCTATTGCTACCAGTGCATAAGCAGTTGCCTGAGTATTCATGTAATCCGGACTGTTTAATGCTGCTGCCAGTTCACGCATGAGTGATGCTGCTTTTGTACGTTGGCCCATGAGGCTCAGACTTTGCAGTATGATAGCCTTGTCGCGTTCATCTGATCCGAAGGTATTTGAAAGCTCTTTGTAATCCGGTACGATCATCGAAGCCTCGGCTGACATCTGTTTCGCCAGTTCCGGCTGACCGGCCAGATAATAAGCAGTAGCCAGGTACCAGGCTGCCGGTACAGATTTTAGTTTGGTTAACCGCATTCTGTTCATTGCGCCGGTTTCAGGTGCTTTGGCTAGTGCCAGTAAATACAGTCTATATGCCTGCTCTGCTTCATCGCCTTCACTCCAGTTGCGTGCAGTACTTTTCTGATACGAGATCCATTTGTCTTTAAAACCATAAGGCAATACATAACCTGCACGTTCAGCTTCCAGCATGAAGTGGCCAGCATAATTGGTACCCCAGTCGTTTGTTTCGTGCATGCCCGGCCAGTAGGAGAGACTGCCGTCATTTAACTGAAAGGTTTTCAAACGGCTTATACCAGCTTTGATGTTTTTATCGATTTCTTTTTTTCTTTCTGCTGAAAGCGTCAACAGCTTATTCAGGTATAGCTGTGGAAATACAGACGAAGTTGTTTGTTCCACACAGCCATATGGATAATGGATCAGGTAACCCAGGCGTTTGGCAAGGTTCAATGGCGGGATTGTTGAAACCTCAACCGTTGCATGATTCGTGCCCGTCATACCGATAGGTATGATCGGCTGTGTCCAGGATTTTCCTGCATCCAGCGTTGTTTCAGAGACATTGTACATAACCGGATTGGCATTCCGTACATCTATTTCTGTTTCATATACGGCTACTTCTTTTCCGCACCTTGCCGTAACCTTTACAGTGGCTTTGCCTATGGCGTCTTTCACACGTAACGGGAAGTATACAAGTTGTTCACCGGTTTTTTCAAATACGATTTGCTGTGTGGTATTACCTGTTGCAGTAAGCATACTATTTACCTCCAGTTGTACCGAAACATTTTTGATGCGGGTTTCCATGCCGAATACGGTTACCGGAAATTTGAATGTTTCGTTCGGTCCTAATACACGAGGCAAGGTGCCAAGGATCATCAATGGTTTTTTTACAGCTACTGTTTTTTCTGCCGTTCCATATGTGCCGTTCTCTGCCGCAATAATGGTAACGCGTACAGAGCCTATGTAATCCGGTAAGGTGAAGGTGTGCGTTTTTGTTTGTCCTGCATCACTGTGAAACGGACCTAAGAACATTACTACCGGTTTGAAACGATTTGCTTTTGCACCTTCCAGCGGACCGCGGCTGCCGTCACCACCAATACTTAAAAGATTTTTTATTTTCGATGCATCCGCTCCGGCTACATCATCAAACAGATCCCAGGTTTTTACATCGAGTGCCTGACGCTCATTGAAGTTGCTCCATACATCCGGCGTTTTATGGCGTGTAATATCCAGCAAACCTTCATCCACAACTGCAATGCTATAAGTCATAGGTTTGCCATTGCGTTCAGCAACGCGAATCGCCGCTTTCTGTTTAGGTTTTAACTGGTCAGCCATGTCAATAACAGGATGCAGGTGTGTCGCAGGATCTTCAACACGTAGCGGCAGGATACCATACATACGCATCGGCAAATCGTTGCTGGTCTGTGCATGTGGCTGTAATAAAGTTACGTGGGCATATACATTCGGCGCCATGGCTTTGGTAGCAGGGAATGTAAATCGTGTCATACCTTTTTGTGCCTTGATCCAGTAAGAGCCAATTACTTTCGTGCCTGATTCCAGGCTTAGCAAAGCCCTGCCTGCAAAGCCCGTCGGGATGTTGAGCGTAATCTGTTCTCCGGCTGCATATACCTCTTTGTCGGCACTGAAGACAAGCATTTTTGATCCCTGCGGATTTTCTTCCTCATCTCTTCCGCCCCAGCCGGGCCAATCCATGTATACAATTTTTGCGCTGCAATGCCCGTCGGCATCATATACTTTGATCAGGTAGCGTCCCCATGCATGAGCGGGAACACGAAGCTTCCAATTCGCTTCACCATTCTTCGTGGTGGTAATGCTGTCTGTTTGTACAGATTGTGAAAATTCTCTTCCGTTGTAATTGAATTCATCATCTTCTTCCGTTACATCCCACCACCACTTCCAGGAAATCTTATACAATTCAACGGTAAGCTTTCTTCTGGCAACAGGCTTACCATCGGTATCAACGCTTACCAGTTTAATCATATGGTCTTTATCTGTTGCAAGCATATTCTCTGATTTGATATCGTGGATGCCCACATAATTTTTATAAGGATGTACAGGCACACTAAAGTAAGCGGTACTGAAGTTGCCGCCTGGTTCATAAACGCGGGCTTTGATGTTGGCTTTCAACATACCCGGCGCATTCGCTTCCACGTGCAGATCAGCCGTAACATCGGCGGTGCCGGTGCTGTTTAGATTTCCTTTGAAGATCTCTTTTGTTTCTGAGGTGAATTTTTGTGTCGGGTCATCAAACACATAATTTCCATAATTTTTGAATGCAAGCTTTGATTGCGTTAAGGTTACCGATGCCTGTGCTTTGAGGTTCTGTGCGGTAGCACCGTGCAACCAGTGTGCATTGAGCTTTCCTTTCAATGGCTTGTCTTTTTGTACTTGATCCGCAGTCTCCCAATCCATTTCGATTTTTAAACGATTCGGCATGATGGTTTCAACTTTAATATTCTTTTCAAACGTTGCTCCACCGGCAATGACTTTTACTGAGTAATTTCCTGTTGGTGCATCTGCATCTGTGGCTGTATGGAATGCATAGAAATTATGCACCGATGAAGTCTTCACAATTCTTCGGATCAGTTCCTGTCTTGGGTTGTACAATTCCAAAACAACCGGATGTGCTGCAGGTAATGCATCTGATTTATCTTCCAGTATGAAATTTAAAAACAATGAATCTCCTGGTCGCCATACGTCACGTTCTCCGAAAATAAATCCTTTCAAACCTTTGTGATATTCTTTTCCTCCGATATCAAACCGGCTTAAGGATAGCGATGAAGCATTGTCTACACGCAGGTAGCCACGTTGCTTTCCATTTTTTGCAATCAGCAAAAACGGCTTGCCTTTCAGTTTGATATTGGCAGTTCCATCGGTACCGGTTTTCCCGGAAGCGAGCAATTGCTGTTGATAGTCGTATAGTTCAAGGTTTATGCCGGCCATCGGTTCTGTATTCAGCAGGTTTGTAACAGCTGCAAACATGGTACCTTCAGAGCCTCGTTTGGCAACCATTCCAAGATTGCTTGCCAGGATGTTTCGCACAACCATGCGGTCGGAGTTATAATATGTTTTTTTACACGGATCATTTCGGTCTTCGTAGTTTTCATCTTCGTAATAACTGTTTTCCCAATCGGAGTAATAATACCAATCCGGATCGTTCCAGTAATCCTGATCGATGTACAACATGTCTTTTGAGTCTCCGCCTGTAGTATCTTCACATGTATAAAGGGAATAAGACTTTCTGAAACCAATGGCAACCTGGTAGATCGCACCGGGTTCCGTACGGATCAGCTTGCTCAGGTCAAGCACGTGTCGATTCCAGTTTTTTAGGTCTGTATGTTTATTTTTTCCAAGCATTACTTTTTTGTTCAATAGAATTTTTCCTACACGTTTTAGTTCATTGAATTCGTCAAGCTTGTTGATCTGTAAAAACTGTGGAATGTTGTTTTCGGTGATCTGGATGATGCGTACATCTACTGCAGAAAGATTGGCTGTTTCAAATACAAACGGCAGGATATCGGCATGCGGAATAATGGTGCCCTTGCCAACCAGTTTTACCTCCGGATATAATTCTTCAAAGACAACCAGTGCACTGGATTTACTTTGCAAAATCTGTCCCTTTGTATTCTGAATACCTTGTTCAATGGTTACTTCTTTCTCTCCAAGCAAGCGGCGTTTCGGGAACACATGAATCTTATTGTCTTCAATAGTGAATGTTGCATCCTGTCCGCCAACTCGGATCAGTCCGTCAAGGATCTGATTTTTTTTGATCGGATCTGAAAATTCAAGCGTGATGGATTGTGCCGGGTAGCTTGTGCTGCTGGTATGGATATGGGCGAAGTTTCCTAAAGGTGAAACCGGTATTACTTTTCTTCCGTTGGCTTCAATGTTGCTGTAATAACTGCTGCTCCAGTTAAGAATAATTTCAGAAGATTCGTTGTTGCGGAGGATACTATCTATGACAAAGCGGAATGTGTTGGTTTGAGTGGCTTCCCATTGAATATAAAGTTTTTTTTCTTTATGTGTGGCACTGAACATTTCTTCAATCGTATTCAGTGATTCGTAATCTGCCAGGTATACCTTGCCTTCAATTTTTAACCATTGAGGTTGTTCCGGGTCGCTTGCAGCAGGGCTTCCAACTTCAACACTCATCGCTTGTCTTTTTGTATGGAATAAAAACTGAAATTGTTCCAGTGAATCAGGAATCGAACGAATCAAAGATTTCAATGCCAGCGTTCCTTTGAATTTCTGATCAGAACTTAATTCGTAATAAGGTTTAAACTCAAGCGTGCGTGTATCAATCCATTGCATATCGCCAGAGATGTGCGGCTCAAAAGAAAAAATATCCGTATCAAAGCGTTTATTTATTTCTGATTGAGCAACCACTTCATTCACAAACCGGATTCGTATGGCTGAATTCCTGGAGATTTCACCACCTGTATAAGCGGCAATATATTTATCATAAATCTGGGGCGATTTAATTTTTTGATGCGTTTGTGCATAGCGGTAACAGATGATACCGATAAAAGCGGCTAAAATAAAGAAGGGGATGTTGCCGGAATGGAAGAACGATTTCAGTTTCATAATACAGGTGAATTAACAATGGAAAAATACGGGCTGTTTTTTTATTGTTTTCAGGCATTGAATAAGTGTCGGCAGAAAGCAGATAAGTGTTTAAAACTTCCGATTAATAAAAAATGCCTCCCGGCAGGATCTTAACACAAGTGTCCAAACTATGCCGCGTGTTGTTACGTACTTATCCCCGAAGACATAATAACCTATGACTACGGAAGAATACAGTAAAAAATTCACAGAAGAGGAAGCTCCGGGTTGGCTTGCCATGGATGCAGCTATTGATGCATTATATCCCGGGCAGGAACCGCGGCATTATGCCTCGGTGATCAAATACATGCTGGGCGGACCTGATCCGCTCGATGGTACAAGTGTGTATGATTCACATGAACAGACATTCCACCGCCACATCATCAGTTACGGGATGAGTGAATTATACTATGCACCGGAAAGTGTGGGTAAGGAATTTAGTAACTGGGGTTTTGAATTTACCATGCGGATTAAAAGCAGGGAAGGAGAAGATGATCCGAAATGGGTCATCGGCTTGATGAATAATCTTGCCCGTTACGTTTTTCAAAGTGGTAACTGGTTTGACGAGTATCATTATATTCCTGCCAACGGGCCAATCCGTCTGGATTATAAAACCGATAAAGTTGGAATATTGTTTGTTTCCGATCCGCAGCTGGGTAGTATTGAAACACCTCATGGTAAAGTTACATTTCTGCAAATGATAGGCGTTACCGAAGAGCAACTGACACGCTTGAAATCAAGTCCGGAACAGGCAGAAATGCTGGTGGAAGAAATGCGGGTAAATAATCCGTTGTTTATCACAGACCTGAACGAATAAAAAATATTATAGACAAACATTATTGTTTTAATAAAGCCACTTAATAATAAGAACAAATTAAAGTTTCGTGTAAAATGACTGTTTCCTAATAGCGGCAATTATGACCCCATCGGGGTCACATGGTTATAGTAATGGCAATCTTTAAAAAAATATACGCATAATACCGAAGGTATTTTATTAGAAAAAATACCTTCGGTATTATGCGTTAAGCGCGTACATATAATCATATATACTATAAATATGCGACCCCGATGCGGTCGGACTAAGAAATAATTTTAAGCGATACATTTTATTGCTGAGCAGAATCAATTATTCAGAAGTTAAGAATTCTATTAACCCCTGTAGCGTTGATATTTATTGCCTCTAAATCTCTAAAGGAATCTGGCAACTTCTGCCGGCGATGTGTATATTTACCGTCAATATCAGTACGATTCTTTTACATAATTTATGAGTACACATCACGAATGGAGTTTTTCGTCTGTCGGTGGAGTTAAACGTGTTAACTTCGATTCCGGGAAAGATATTTTAGCACTTGAACAACTGGATCAGAAATTATGGACAGCATTGAGTTGTCCTACCTTCGGACTTGAAATTGATTCAGCAACACTGGAGCTGATTGATGAAGATAACGACGGACATATAAAGGTTATCGAAATATTAGCGGCGGTCAAATGGATCGGCTCTATTATTAATAATCCAAATGACCTGATGAAACAGGATGCTGTTTTTCCGCTGAGCGCGATTAATGAAAGCAGCAAAGAAGGAAAGATTCTGATGGCTTCTGCAAAGAACATTCTGAAAAACCTTGGCCGCCCGGATGCAACTACCTTAACAGTTGAAGAAACATCTGATCGTGTAAAAATTTTCAACGGCACAGCTTTTAATGGCGATGGCATCATCACTGAAGATTCCTGCTCAACAGCAGAACTGAAAAAACTGCTTGCTGATATTATATTGTGTGTAGGCAGCATTACCGACCGCGGCGGCAAAGAAGGTATTGACACCGATTATCTCACACAGTTTTTAGAAGCCTGCAATGCTTATTCAGACTGGTATAAAAAGGCGGAAGAAAATAAACAATCCATTCTTCCTTTTAATGAAATTACAGAACAATGCTACCAGGCATATGGTGCAGTAAAAGCAAAAGTAGATGATTATTTTCTACGCTGCCGCCTTGCTGCGTTTGATGCGGAAAGTACAGCGGTATTGAATTTACAGACTGCACGTGTAGAACTAATCTCTTCAAAAGATCTTACTACCTGCATGGAAGAAATCGGAACATTTCCACTATCCAAAATTGAAGCCGGAAAAGAACTGATGCTGACAAGCGGTATTAACCCTGCCTGGGAAGAAGCGGTTACTGCATTACGTACGCTGATTGTTGATAAGCTTTTCCCGAATAAAAAAAGTATTTCTGAAGCTGAATGGGAATTGATCGCCGGAAAGTTTCAGGCATATGAAAGCTGGAAAGCTGAAAAGGCAGGAGAACGTGTTGAAGTACTTGGCCTGGAACGTGTACGCCAGATTCTGAACAGTAACTATTCAGAACAATTGCTCGGTCTGATAGAAAGTGACAAGGCACTAGAGACTGAAGCAAACAACATCATACTCGTTGATAAGCTGGTTCGTTACTACCGAGATTTATTTACGCTGATAAAAAACTTTGTTACCTTCTACGATTTCTATTCACCGGATTATTCAGCAATCTTCCAGTCGGGGACTTTATATATTGACCAGCGAAGCTGCGATCTATGTATTAAAGTAAGTGATATGACGCGCCATGATATGATGGTTTCGTTGAGCAATATGTTTTTGATCTATTGCAAGTGCGTATCCAAATCCACAAATGAAACCATGACGATTGTTGCTGCATTAACCAACGGTGATATCGACAACCTGATCGTTGGCCGTAATGCTGTATTCTATGATAGAAAAGGCGCAGCTTACGACGCAACCATTGTTAAGATCATTGAAAACCCGATCAGTATCCGTCAGGCGTTCTGGTCGCCATACCGCAAAGTATCACGCTTCATAGAAAACCAGGTAAATAAATTTGCATCCGAGCAGGACAACAAAGTGCTTACCGATGTAACAGGTAAAATTGAAACAGTACCCGCGAAGATGGAAGCGCCGGCAGCTTCTGCAGCAGCACCGGTTCCGTTTGATGTAGGAAAGTTTGTCGGGATTTTCGCTGCCATTGGTCTTGCCCTTGGTGCCATCGGTACGGCGCTTGCCAGTGTTCTGGCAGGTTTCATGGGTTTGGTCTGGTGGAAAATGCCGCTGGCGATTGTTGGTCTGTTGCTTATTATTTCAGGTCCTGCGATGATCATGGCGTATTTTAAATTACGTCAGCGAAACCTTGCGCTGATTCTGGATGCTAACGGTTGGGCAATCAATGCGAAGGTGATTATTAATATTCCATTCGGAAATACATTGACCCAAATTGCGGATCTGCCGAAGGGGGCAAAAATTAATACCAATGATCCATTCAGTCCTAAAGGACGTCCGCTTTGGCAGGTCGTATTTTTAGTTTCGCTGTTAGCAGGCGCAGCATTTTATCTGCTTTGGTATTACGGATTGATTAAATTTTAATAAAAATCATTAACAATCGATAAAAAAGCGGCTTTTTAAATAAAGGTCGCTTTTTTTGTTTGCGCATATGTATGATTCTCTTTATATTATGTAACGATTTTGTGATTTAATGTAATGCTTCCGGGATTTTTAAACCCGAAATTTGAGTACAATAATAGTTAAGTTAAACCTTTGCCGTCATCTATTGGCAATTAAACACTGAACACTATGGTACAAGTAGCAGCAGAAAAGACAGAAATGAAAACATTGTCTGCCTTGACACAAACGCTTGAAAAAGCAGGCTTCAATACACAATTTCTTGTTCTTGAAGAAGGGATAAAATCTTTAGCTTCTGACAGACTTTACAAACCCAATCAGGTAAAGATTGTTAATTTTTACCGATTTGAAGGAGATTCAAGTCCTGAAGACAATGCAATTCTATATGCTATCGAGGCCATTAGCGGCGAGCGTGGTTTGTTAATAGATGCATATGGATCTGAAGGCGACATCAACACAAGCAATTTCATTGTTGAAGTTGAGAGCATTCATAAGCAAGAGCATACGCATCATTCTTACAACTAATTTTTACAGCTAACCAAATTACACTAACCAGTTAAACGATTATTACTATGAACCGTCTTAAAGAAACACCAAAGAAAGGCAAACAAAAGCCTGAAGTAAAAAAAGAAAAAGTACAGGTAAATCCTATGCTCGTTTCAGATATGGGTATAGGATTTAAAATGCTTGATTTTAAATCGAATAACTAATACTACTTCATGAATAACATTGTTTCCTGAATGGCTATTGCAGCAAGCTGCGGTAGCCATTTATATTTTTAATTTTTACCTGTTTAGTTTGCAAGCTTTTTTTGTTTTTATGTAAAACTTCACAGTTTTTATCCAGTAACATTTGTCATACGCTTTAATAACAAAAATATAAGAGCCATGATAGATTCAATAAATAATCCGGATCAGATGAATACATTGACTGAATGTCTGCAACGATTGAACAGTCTTGGATTCCGTGTACAATTTAAAGCGGTTGAGAAAGGTTTAAAATCTTTAACAACCGAGCAGATTTATACACCTACACAAGTGCACATTGTAAATTTCTATAGGTTCGAAGGAGAATCAAATCCATCAGATAGCGCAATTCTGTATGCGATCTCAACAAGCTCAGGAGAGCGGGGGAGTCTTATCGATGCTTATGGATCGGAGAGTGATCCGCTTGTTGCCAATTTCATTAAGCAAGTTGATGATATTCATAAGGAAGTTCATGCTTCAAAAAATAAACTATGAGACTGGCGTATATTGTTTATGACGGCATGTCATGGCTGGATCTGATTGGTGTATACGATCCAGTGAGCCGCCTTAAATCCAAAGGATACAACACTGAAATTACCTGGGAATTTTGTGCTTTTACCGAAGGCGCTTCTGATCAGTTTGGTTTGGCTATGAAGCCAGACCGCGTAAAGCAGGTGTTGAAGGGGTATGATGTAATTGTTGTGCCCGGCGGCGTAGGTGTAAAAGCTCTATTGGCGCAACCTAATTTTATTGAATGGTTGAAAGGCGCAGAGGAAACGCCGTTAAAGGTTGCTACCTGCACCGGCAGTTTGCTGCTTGCCAAAGCAGGATTTTTACAGGATAAAAAAGCAACTACCCATTTTGCCAAACAGGATGTACTGCGGGAAATGAATGTTAACGTTGTAAGTCAACGGGTTGTAGATGATGGGAATATCATTACCAGCGATACCGGATTAGCCGCTATTGAACTGGGTTTATATTTGTGTGAAAAATGGTCGGGAGAAGAGGCTAGAAACATCATTCAAAGAGAATTATTATTCCAACAATAATAAAATTGCTAAAGTTATAATATGCCCCTATGCATGAGCATAAGGGCTTTTTTTATTTTTCGAAACGGAATAATACATTTTTGTGTGAATGATATAACATTTTTAAAATTTCCTGTAATGTATCAAAAGGCATTATTTCAGAATTTTGAATCAATGATTGGTTAATTGATACAAATGGTTAATTGATACTAGTGTATGCCGGCATTGTACGAACAGGTTTTATGGCTTTTTATTCTGGCTTTGCCAATTGCCTGTATTGCATGGACGGTTACGCACGAAGAAGTTTTTAAAGAACCACGGGAGTATTGCATTGATAAAAGTAAAACCTGCAAACCTCTTGCTTTGAGAAAATTCTTTTATCTGTTCACCTGCGAATATTGCTTTAGTCATTACATCACCTTGTTCTTTCTGTTTCTGACAAATTATAAACTGCTTTGCGATGATTGGCGGGGATACATCATCGGTGGTTTTGCTCTGGTATGGATTGCGAATCTGTACATGAGTTTACATTTCTTACTGAGGCAGGCAATTGTCAAGGAGAAAACAGAGATCCAGGTTCTGGAACATAAAAATTAAATCTTTCAACCGGCTATATCTTTCAATCAGCTGAAGAAAATATAGGTGGTCTTTCATAAAAGAAACGAATGTATTGAAGTATGGCAAAGTATTCTGAAAAATCACAAAAAGTTGTTAAAAGTGCTATGCACCGCATGCACGAAGGAACATTGAAATCAGGCAAAAGTGGTAAGACGGTTAAAGATCCGAAGCAGGCGATAGCCATTGGCCTATCTGAAGCAAGAGAAAAAGGAGCGAAGGTACCTGCGAAAAAGACCAGTGCAAAAAAGAGTACGGATAAAAAATCGGCAGCCAAAAAAAGTACGGCTAAAAAATCGGTGACGAAAAAAAGTACAGCTAAAAAAGCAACAGCTAAAAAGGCAGCATCGAAAAAAACGACTGCTAAAAAATCTGCTTCTAAAAAGCCTGCAATGAAAAAGATGGCAACGAAGAAGTCTGCTGCGAAGAAAGCAACATCAAAAAAATCGAAATAATTATGTTGACTGATGAACAAAGCATTGAAGAAATCTACGAGGTAGAATTTCTATTTATCTGACAGAACATGTAGCAGATACAATATAAGGGAGAATGGCATCGAGCCGGATCTCCAGTCAGGACTCCACTCCGTTTATTATCTTTTGATCAGAAAAAGAGTTAACCAGGCATGGTTCGGGAGTCCTTATGCACAGGGCGGAGGAGTCTTCAGAAGTGGCTCCTTCCTATCTGTTTCCGGGAAACCGGTTTTACCAAAACAATTTCTGTCTTTCTCCAGCGGCGGTAAAATTGTAAGTGGAAAATAATTAAATATTATCATACTCTAAATGCATCCTGACATGACGATTGCACAAGCATCCATAGCTGACCTGCTGGTCCCTAAAAGAAAAATAAGAAAAGCTGTTAAAGACTACCGGGTTAGTGCAACGCTTGCAGATCTGGTATATGTAAATGATGCAGATGAAGGATATACGCGCAAAAAGCTAAGCAGCCGTTTTGTGTATTATTTTAAAGACGAAAAAATAACTGATAAAAAAATTCTGAAAAGAATTAAACAACTGGTGATTCCACCAGCCTGGACCGATGTATGGATCTGTACACAGGAAAACGGACATATTCAGGTGACAGGTATGGACGTAAAGAACCGTAAACAATACCGTTATCATCCTGCGTGGTCCTCATTGCGTGAACAGACAAAATATTATCGCCTGAGAGATTTCGCTCATGCCATTCCTGCGATCCGTGCCCGCATAAAAGAAGATCTTTGTCAGCATGGATTACCTAAAACAAAAGTACTGGCAGCTGTTATTAGCGTAATGGAATCTACCAGTATACGCGTAGGAAATACGATGTATGAAAAATTATATGGTTCCTTTGGTTTATCAACGATGAAAGATAGACATGTGAAAATCCAAGGAAGTGAAATTTGTTTTTCTTTTAAAGGAAAAAAAGGAGTTTATCACCGAATCAGTTTGAAGAGTAAGAAACTGGCTCACATTATTGCGCAATGCAGAGATATTCCTGGTAAAGAATTATTTCAGTATTTCGATCACCAGGGAAATCCCCATACTATTGATTCAGGAGATGTGAATGCATACATACGTGAAATATCCGGCGGCGATTTTACAAGCAAGGATTTTCGTACCTGGGCAGGAACGGTTAGATGTTTACAGGCATTCCGGAATCTTGGTCCGGCAGAGAATCAAACCCAGGCCAAAAGGCTTATGAAAGAAGCGATGGATATTGTTGCGCATCAATTGGGTAATACACGCAGTGTGTGTAAAAAGCATTATATACATCCGGGAATTATGGAAGATTATGAAAATGGTAAATTGGCAAAGTACATTTCTAAAATTCAGGAGATCGAAACGAATTGTGAATCTGGTGCAGTGCTTACTCCAGCTGAACAGGTACTAATCTCTATTCTCGAGCACTAAAAATATTTTAATTTGTGGTTTATTTTCAGCAGAGAGCCGGAGTCTAATACTCCGGCTCTCTGCTTTTATCTGACTATTCTATTAAACAATACAAGTTCATCACGAATTTCTTTAGCCAATTCAGGTGTTAAAGGTGCCTGTGAGTGTAGTCGCCATCTCCAGTTGTCGTGCAGTGTTCCCGGTCGGTTCATTTTTGCTTCAGATCCTAATATGAGCATGTCCTGTACCGGCCATATTGCAAGCACAGCAACTGAAGCAATGGTCTGCCGTATGAATTCTTTATTTACATTAGCTGCGTCAATTTTTTTATTGAAGTAAGCAGAAATTTTGTTTCGTGTATCATCAGAAATCTCATCGTTATACCACCCAAGTACGGTGTTATTATCGTGTGTGCCCGTATAAGCAATGCTGTTAGGTACATAGTTATGGGGGCTATGGATACTTGCTGCTGTATGTTCCATAAATGCAAATTGTAAAATCTTCATCCCGGGGAAATCAAACAGATCCATGAGATCCCATACCGGCTGGTCAATCTCGCCAAGGTCTTCAGCGATCAGTGGGAGATGCTTCAGTCTTTTTTCAATGGTGTTAAAAAAATCAATACCCGGTGCTTTGATCCACTTCCCATTGATAGCAGTATGTTCCGTGGCAGCAATTTCGTAGTAAGCGGAAAAAGCACGGAAGTGATCCAGGCGAATGATGTCACACATCTGCAATGTATGACTGATGCGTTTAATCCACCAGTCGTATCCTGATTTTTTTAGTGTATTCCAGTTGTACACTGGCATTCCCCAGAGTTGACCGGTTTCTGTAAACAGATCAGGCGGTACGCCTGCAATCTTCGCCGGACGACCATCTTTATGCAACTTAAAATATTCCGGATGTTTCCACACATCACAACTATCATGGCTTACATAAAATGGCATGTCGCCGATGAATTTTATTTTTTGATCTGCACAATACCTGCGTAAGGCATTTAGATGTTTAAAGAACATAAATTGAATGAACTTCTCTTTCTCTATTGTATGATGCAGCTCTTTCTTTATTTTTCGGATTGCCTGCGGCTCTCTGTTTTTGTATGCTGCAGGCCAGTCGAGCCACCAGGCGCCATGATGATAATTTTTTAATGAAAGGAATAAGGCAAAATCATTTAGCCAGTAGGCTTCTTTTTTGCAATAAGCAGTATATTCTGCCTGATCTGTTTTTTCAAAGCGTTCAAATGCTTTTGTGATCAGGCTCATTTTATAAGCGTATGCTTTATCAAATTCCACGATATTTTCTTCAAACGTATAATCCAGCAAATCTTCCTGAAGCAGCAGCCCATCTTTTAACAATAGCTCCGGACTGATAAATAAAGGATTTCCTGCAAAGGCAGATAAACAGCTGTAAGGCGAGAAGCCTCTGCCGCCGTCTGTGTAATTCAATGGGAGCGTTTGCCAGTATTGTATGCCGGCACTGGCAAGATAATCTGCAAACCGGTATGCTGATGGTCCGAAATCGCCGATGCCAAAGGAGTTGTATAAAGATGAAATATGCAGGATGACTCCTGAACTGCGATTGATCTTCATAAATAAGAATTAATTAGCTGATTGAATAAAAAGAAATATCTCTTATAGAAGATAGCGAAAAGTACCGATTAATGGAATAGTTAAATCAGGAAAAATAAACATTGGTATAAAATGTCTGGAAAGGCTAGTAAAAATCCAGGTGATTGAAATGGCGCGGTATTTTAATCACCTGGACATTTTATTATTTCACTACTAATCTGCTTATATAGTTTTTGTTGTATGAGTCACGGAACCTTACCAGATATACTCCGCTCTTTATGTTTGATAGGTCTATTTTTAAAGTACTTGTTTCAATGTCTGTAACTGCCAGTATTGTTTTACCATCAAGACTTTCGATCCTGTAAGATATGATGTGGCTATCAGATTCATATTGATTTTGGGCACTTGTTAATTCTGCTGTTGTATAACCTGAAGCCGGATTCGGATATAATGTTACCGCATCGTCTTTAAGATTGATTTTGATTGTATTCAATACCTTATTGGTTTTAACAGCGTCATTAAAATCAAAAATAATAGATGCCTGGTTTACTATCGCAGATCCTTCTATACTGTTGGCTTTTGTTTTCATTGAAAATATTATAAAGCCGTGTGCATTTAACGAATCTTCTTTGACTCCCGGGAGATTGATTTTTTCAAACGTACAGGTAAGAATATTCTTATTGATCTGATAATTCATTACATGTGAAGACGAAATAATCGAAAGTGAAGCCGGATCAAGGTATTCAGATAGCGTACAGGTTACAATAATTTTTTCTGCTGGATAATTACCAGTATTTTCAAAATGTACTGTATATGTGAGATCACTATTTTTTTCAATGTATCCCTGTGGGCCCTCTCCTAAAGGGAAGACACTTAAATCATTCGGATCAAAGGAACCTATTATCTTTAATGAACTTTGTTGGAAGTTATTCAATAAATTTTCTTCAATAGCTGCATTTGCAATGCTTGCTTCAAAAGTTCTGAATGAGTCTAATGGAGCGTACAATGATACAGAATCCACTAATGTTATGGATTGAATTTCTCCTGCCTGCACATTTTCAACAAACCATTGGTATTCATTTCCATTTACAACACGATCCCAGGAAGTACTTGCTGTGATCAGAAACAGGTCTGAAGGAAGAACCAATGTTATTGTATCTTTTACAGAAGCGAGGTTGCCCATATTGGCATATTGAATTTTCAGATTATTCTTAAAACCTCTCCGTAAGCTGGCAGGAGAGACCGAGATTGACATATCCTGCCGCTGTTCGCCTTTTGAAGTTAATCCGGCAGGTGCAGCATTTATGGTTTGTCCTATTCCTGAAGCAATAATATTTTGTGATGTACAGCCTGATGACCAGTATTCATTATCCAGTATGGTTGCCGTATAAGTACCTGGTGAAACGTTGGCTGAATAAATTCCATTTGAGTTTGTTGAGCAATAAACAGAACCCGGATTGATCAACACTTTTTGTCCGGAGAGCAGTTCTTCATTCTGATCATGCAGACAGTTTTTATTTACATCATTGAAAACGATTCCTTTTATTTCTACACTTTGTGGTTCAATAATGGAAAGTATTTGATTGGGTTGAACATTGCTTAAACGCTGGATGAATCCGGAAGGCCAGTGGATGATAATGCTGTCTATAACAGAAGCATCATTTAAACCAAAATGTTGTAGATAACTGTTTTGTCCGCCAAGACCAGTTTGCGAATTGATCTCTCTCATTTGCCATACAGATGAACCTTTTATCTGTGCTGATACTTCAATACGAGCTCCGATTGCACTTCTATTGGAGACAGTACCTGTAAGTTTTATTTCAACCCATTTATTGGCGTTTCCATTATTGGTGTATAATATATTTGCTTCATTTTTCAATGTAGTAACAAATACGTCCATATCTCCGTCCTTATCAAAATCAGACCATGATTGGCTGTAGCAGCTTCCAGCAGCTGAATTCAGCAGCTCAGTTGTTTTTCTTGTAAATTGCCCGGACCCGTTATTAAGATATAAAAGTTTATTTTTGTTATTGGCTACAATATATAAATCCAGGTCTCCGTCTTTGTCAATATCTACCCAGTTGGTTCCGTGTGTTGAACCATTTCCTGTCCGGGTAATTAAAGAATTTGTTATTTTGGTAAAGCTTCCATTACCTTCGTTTTTGTATAAAAAAGCATCAGTATTAGAGTTTGTAACATAGAGATCGAGATCCCGGTCATTATCAAAGTCTGCCCAGCATGCTGATACAGAATTGCCTTTGTCGTTGGAAACAATTGAGTTCACTTTTTCAAAGATTCCATTTCCTTTATTTTGATATAAGGTATTGGAATAATCTTTATCATTTACTACAAACAAATCCTGATCGCCATCTTTGTCATAATCTGCCCAGGCACCAGTGATTGAATAGGCTGCTTCACTTACGATTGGAGTGTTATTGATTTCAGAAAAACTACCATCACCATTATTATGGAATAACCGATTAAAACGTGTGGGCATATAATCTGACAGAAATAAGTCAACAAAACCATCATTATCATAATCGGCAAATGATGCACCATGGTAATATCCAATGGAAGAAGTGATTTCAGAGTTTGTAATTTTTGTGAAACTTCCGTTGCCGTTGTTTGTATACAAAAAGTTTGTTGGATTTCCATTATTAGCTACAACGAAATCAATGTCGCCATCATTATCTGTATCTGCCCATGAAGAAGAGATAGATGCTGCCCTGTCATCAGAAGATGCGAAGATCCCGGATGAGCTCTTTGTAAAAGTTCCATTACCATTATTGATGTATAAAATATTTTGTTTTGCTTTTGTATTCTCTGTAACAAATAAATCATCATCGCCATCACCATCAACATCCACCCAATTCGATGACCAGGAAGTTGTTTTGTCTGTAGACAGAATGCCAGTCAGCATTTTGCTGAACATGAAATTACTTGTATTGGCGCTGTTGTCTGTAATCCCTGCAGAATAAATGGATTGTTGAATTTCTCCATTTACTGTTCCTGTTACAACGGTCTCAACACTCAGAACTGTCATGTCAGGAATCGGATTGCCATTGTTATACATCAGCCCTGGCATTACTGTAGTAGAGATCATATACTTATCAGACGGCTGTACAACAGGAATATTTTTAAATGTGATTATGCTATTTTCTTCTGAAGTATTAATTGTACCGGTTGTGATGGAAGAATTTGATGTATTGATGAGTTGAGAAGAAACGGGGATTAAACCTGACCCGACAATAACCTCAACAGATACATTGGTGGTTGTTGCATCAATTAAAATATTAGATGTGAGCTGTACTTCATTTCCGGGAATTGTTTTTGTTGTAGAGCTGCTGCCTGTCTGGCCGAAACCTTTTACCTGGGATGATCCAAAATACATCATCCAGTTATCATTAAAATTTGTAATCATTACAGCAATTTCTTCTGTTGATTCTATTAGAAGATAAGGCCTTTCAGGACCGGAAGTTTTTCCGGTGCCATTGTATATGTTTTTCCATTCATTCAGGTTTAATGAACAATCAGCATATCTTCCGGCAGCAATAGTAAATGTTTTTGAGTATTCACTGCCATTTGTATACGCATCCTTTACTGTTACTACTGTTGATTCAGCACTATTTGCGAATAAATAGGCATGTGTATTCTGAGTTAATTTAGTATTTGTAAATGGATCTGTTACATTTTGTTCATATCCTGGCGGAGCCATATAGACTAAGAAATTTTTTCCGGAAGACTTTCCGTTTTCAGCAGATGCCATGGTTGCAATGTCAGATGTTCCCACACTTCCTGTTTCCAGCCAGTTTGCCTCAAATACAGATATTTTTTTCCCTGCAGTACAGCTGGCCCTGAACACTGTTGGATATGTCTGGCCATTTGTTTTACCAATCCATTCAGCCGGTTTCATGTAATTTAAAGGAGAATAATTTTTTACATTCACCCAGGTACCATTCAGATATCTTTCCAGAACAACGTTGTTGTTGTCACTCCAGGAAACAATCCGGATTTCCTGTTCTGTTGTTATCTGGTATGGAACAGTGAAATAGAAAAGTTCTCCAGAGCAGCTTCCATTTGAAGATGGCACATAGCCGCCACCATCTCTTTCGTTTCCAAATAATGCTCCATATTGAGTTGTTACAGGTTTGTTTGTTTCGATTACATATGTATGTCCGCTTATCAACAAGTCCCGGCCCTCTTTATAAAAGTATATAATATCCTGTCCCTTATGAATGAGTCTTTGTGCAACAATGGTAGACGTAAACATATCTACATTTGTTGTTCCTGAAACGGTTGTCGGAGTTTTGGATATCTGTCTGATTGTAACCATTGTTGAATCTTCATAAGCCATCACGTTTACATCTCGTTGAGATGTACTGATTTTTGGTGCATAGATAATAAACTTGGTTCCTTTTCCGGTTCCGCTGATAGACGGCACCCAATCATGCTGCCAGTCTGAGTCTGTTGATTGAGAAGCTAAAATCAGCTTGTCTGCAGTGATGTTAAAATAGTCACCATCTTGTTTTTTTGTTCCTCCGCTTGCACTTGGGTTATCGTCATTTATACCATTATCTCTGATATATAAAATATAAGATTGTCCTGCAGACAATATACCGCTTTTGGAATCATCTGAATCACCATCCATATTGTCATCAATTATCTGAAATGTAGTGCTATCATAAATGGCAGTAATAATAAGGCATACATCGCGGTGGTTGCTGTCATTATTAGGCGGAACAAAAATATTGAATTTGGTTGCAGGTTCACCGGTTGCGTAGCTGTTGTATGAAAGCACAGACGCTAGCAGGAATATTAGTGATAGATGGTAGAAATGTTTCATAGCTGTAAAGTTTTATGTTACAGTATAAATAAGAAATGTGCCAACTTATAAAGATGGTACTGTGAGCCAAACAAGCAATTTTATGTAATTCTGTTTTCCATAAAATGGAATTTGTTTCCAAATAAAAATGCTTTGGTTTCTCTAATACAGCATTAGAAGGATTAAAGCAGGTTTAAAAAAAAATGGCATTAAATATGGAATACTTCAAATGGATTATTTATTAAACTGATACGAATATGAAACGAAACCTCTCAAATGTGAAAACCCTGGTTCAGTTCATCACTGAAAGTCAGAAGAATGTACTGCATGCTACAGGAGAACTATCAAGAATTTTAAATGATATTGCCATAGCTGCTAAAATTATAAACCGTGAAGTAAACAAAGCCGGGCTGCTTGACATGCTGGGTATTGAAGGAGGGATGAATGTTCAGGATGAAGAAGTGAAGAAACTGGATGTATTTGCAAACGAACAATTTATTTCTGCACTCAGTTCGGGTGGTCAATGTTGCGTTATTGCTTCGGAAGAAAATGACGATATTATTCCCATAAAAAAATCGGACTATTCAAAAGCAAATTATGTTGTTCTCATTGATCCGTTGGATGGTTCCTCCAACATCGATGTGAATGTTGCTATAGGAAGTATTTTTTCTATTTATAAGAGAGTTACCAATGAGGGGGCAGGTCAGGTTATTGATTGTATTCAGCCAGGCGACAGACAAGTAGCAGCCGGTTATATTATTTACGGCTCATCAACAATGCTTGTATATACAACCGGCGATGGAGTGAATGGCTTTACACTGGACCCTTCTATTGGAGAATTTTGTTTATCACATCCCAATATGAAAATTCCCGAAGATGGATTTATATATTCTGTTAATGAAGGAAATTATGTAGAATTCCCACGCGAAATACAAGAATATATTTATTATTGCAAAACTCCTGATTTTGCTACTGGTCGTCCGTATTCGGCAAGATATATAGGCTCTATGGTTGCAGACTTTCATCGTAATCTGATCAAAGGGGGAATTTTTATGTATCCGGCAACTTCCAAACATCCTTTAGGAAAACTAAGACTTATGTACGAATGTAATCCACTGGCATTTCTGATTGAACAGGCTGGGGGAAAGGCAATAGATGGTGAAGGACGGATTTTAAGTATACAACCTGATTCTATTCATCAACGGACCGGAATAATTATCGGGTCAAAAAATATGGTTGAAAAAGTAGAAGCATTTATTCAACTGAATTTAGGAAAGAATGTATATAGAATAAAGTAACCACACTGTATATCCCG
>JAGKWN010000135.1 GCA_021151805.1 Cytophagaceae bacterium
ATTATAACGCTTGGTTAAATTTCATTCACAAATTTGACTATAGTAATAGCTTTAATTATTTCAATGTTCCAAAAATCCGGTCCCAAAATTTTGTGTAAAAACCAAAGTTAGACGTTTCATGCTGATGATGATCTACATGAAACCCCGTATTAGCTAGCCATTGAAAAATAAAATGTTCTTTCATAACAGCCGGTATAATTTCTTTACGGAGATGGCCGATGATACCCATGGCCACATTAAATACCAGATATAACATGACAGCGTAAATAGAGAACCCTCCTATTGCCAGCAAACACAACCACAACGAACCGAAACCGATAACCTCCATGGGATGCAGCACAAATAAAGAGAGGGCTGTTGGCGTATTGTAACGATGATGCAGATCGTGATACTTATAGATAATGCTAAGCTTATGTATGGCCCAGTGAAAAATATACATAAGAAAATCCATTGCAAGAATTAGCACCACAAAATCAATCAGTATTTTCCAAAGCGCAAATTCAAGATGGAAAATGATGATGCCTTGTTGAAACAACTTATAGCCGGCAAGTGTAACAAGTGTATTGAAAAATGCTGTTGAACAGGCCCAGTAAATTTCTTCTTTTGTGATTACCTGTTTCATCTTCATTAATAAACCATCGAGGCTGAAACCTATGGTAACTGCAGTAAGCGCGATCACAATGTTCTCGAGTAAAAACAACAAGAACAGCCTGCCTACACTGCACGTATCCAAATACTCAAAAACGGTTTGCATGGAAATTTATGTTAGGGAAATAATTAAAAACAAAAAGCCCTTTACTTGGTAAAGGGCTTTTTGTTTTTAATTATTGTTTTATGCAGTAATGAAACTGAAATCCTTGATCAGGGTTTCTTTACGATCCGGACCAATAGAAATCAATGTAATCGGCAAGCCTAATTCTTTTTCAATAAACGCAGAATAGTCTAACAACTCCTGCGGTAAAGAATCAAATGTTTCGCAGTTTGATAAATCACGATTCCAGCCTTTTAATGTTTTATATACCGGAGTCAAATCGTTTGTACACATATCGTATGGCAATGTATCTACAATTTCGCCATTCCCTAATTTGTAATGTGTACATACCTGAAGCTCTTCAAATACATTTAAAACATCAGCTTTCATCATCAATAAATGAGAAACACCATTGATCATACAAGCGTATTTTAATGCCGGTAAATCCAACCAGCCGCATCTGCGCGGACGCCCCGTGGTTGAACCAAACTCATTACCCTGCTTACGAATTTCTTCTCCGGTAGAGTCATTTAATTCTGTAGGGAAAGGTCCGCTACCTACACGTGTGCAGTATGCCTTGAAGATACCAAACACATTACCTATATGTTTAGGAGCGATACCTAAACCTGTGCATGCACCTGCAACCATTGTACTGGACGACGTTACAAATGGGTATGAACCGAAGTCGATATCCAGTAATGAACCTTGAGCACCTTCTGCAAGAATTGTTTTTTTGCTTTGAATAGCATCGTTAATGAAGTATTCACTATCTACCAGATTCATTGTACGAAGACGATCAATGTATTTGAAGAATAATGCTTCACGATCTTTCATTGCTGAATAATCATGTTTATGGAAATCCAGGATCTGCTTATGGGCATTTACTAATTTTGTATACTTGTCCATAAAATCCGGACTAAGAATATCACCCACACGTAAACCCTGGCGGGAAACTTTATCTGTATATGTTGGCCCGATACCGCGAAGTGTTGAACCAATTTTGTTAACCCCTTTAGCCGCTTCGTAAGCAGCATCCAATTCTACATGTGAAGGCAGGATTAAAGCAGCTTTTTTAGATATAAATAAATTTTTATTCAGATTCAGATCAAAAGCAGAAAGCTTATCGATTTCTTTTTCAAATAAAGCAATTACATCCAGTACCAATCCATTACCAATGAGGTTGGTAATATTAGAACGAAATACGCCTGAAGGAATCTGGTGTAAAACGATTTTATGTCCATCAAATATTAGTGTATGCCCAGCGTTAGGTCCGCCCTGAAAACGCGCAACATAATCATATTTAGGTGCAAGTACATCTACAACTTTACCTTTACCTTCGTCGCCCCACTGCAACCCTAATAATACATCAACTGCCATTTCTTTATTTTGTTAATCTCTTTAATGCTTCTTCTTCGGATTCAACAATCACGAAAATTGAATTCAGTTTTGTGATAATTAATAATTTTTTTATTTGTTCAGACGGGTTGATCAATACCAACTCTCCGCCTTTGTTTCTGAACTTGGTTAATAAAGTGATCAATACACCAATACCGCTACTGTTCATGTAACGGACCTGTGCCAGGTCAATAGCACAACGGCTGATGTTTTCATTCAATTTCTCACTAACCAGATCCATTAGCTCCAGGCCATTACTTTCACCTATCAAATCACCTTCAAGCTGAAGGAATAATATATTTTCCTTGATATAAGTATTGTATTTCATGTAAGTAAGAATTTATTATGACAGGTTATGAATTATAAAATCAGATAAAGGAGGCTTATACCTCTTTAGAGAATGTATTTGCTTTTGTTTCGAGGTTCTTCTTATTCTCGCAGGTAGAATTAGTGCAGTTTCCGTACAGGATAAGGGAATGGTGCATCACATTAAAATGTAACAACTCGCCTACCATCGTTTGGATATTATATACACGGGGATCGCAAAACTCAACTACTTTGTGACAATCCGTGCAGATCAGGTGATCGTGCTGACGGTAGCCGTAAGAACGTTCATACTGAGCCAGATTTTTACCAAACTGGTGCTTAGTAACTAAATCACAATCAACAAGAATGTCCAATGTATTATAAACCGTAGCTCTGCTTACGCGGTAATTTTTGTTCTTCATGCTGATGTACAGATTTTCTACATCAAAATGCCCAACACGGGTATATATTTCCTCCAGAATTGCAAAGCGTTCAGGTGTTTTTCTCAAACTTTTATTTTCAAGATATGCTGTAAATATCTTCTTTACCTGCGTTAATAACTCCTCTAATGTTGACATAGGTTTCAAATATACGAATAAAGGATTTCTTATTCCAAATCAACTGTTTATACGAGACACGCTAATAATGTCTGAAATCTCTTTCAGCTTGGAAATGAGCGTGTTCAAATGTTCTGTGTCGTTCACAAATACCATCATTGTTCCTTCAAAAATACCATCATCGGTATCAATGGTAATAGAACGGATGTTCACTTTCAATTGAGTAGAAATTACTTTGGTTACATCGTTGATGATACCCACACGGTCTGCCCCAACGATTTTTAAGCCGGTTAAAAATGCCAGCTCCTTCTGTGAAGTCCATTTTGCCTTTACAATCCGGTAGCCATATTGAGACATCAGCTCCACGGCATTCGGACAGTTGGTACGGTGAATTTTGATTCCTTCACTTACCGTAACGAAACCAAAAACTTCATCACCGGGAATCGGATTACAGCATTTGGCAAGATTGTAATCAATCTTATCCATGCCATCACCAATCAAGACCATATCCTTATCAGATACTTTTACCGAAGCAGATCTTTTATCCGGCTCCGGATCTACCGGTCTTTTAGAAGGTTCCGGTTTCTTTTCAGGATCTTTCAGTTTTTTTAACTGACTCGGCTGAATAATATCTTTTGCTACATTATAATAGAGCTCCAATGGAGTCTTCACATTGAACAGCAAAAGCATTTTATTGATCGTATCGTTATTTAATGGTATTTTCAGGTGGCCCAGCTTGCGTTCCACCATGGCTTTCCCATCCTGGGCAATCGTTTTCTTCTCTTCCTTCAGCGATTCCTTGATCTTGGTTCTCGCCTTGGATGTCACTACAAACTTCAGCCAATCTTCCGACGGTTTCTGCTTACCGGAAGTCAGAATCTCGATCTGATCGCCATTATTCAACTGATAACTCAGCGGAACAAGTTTCTGGTTCACTTTAGCACCCAGGCAATGCTCCCCGATTTTGGTATGAATCTCAAAAGCAAAGTCAAGTGCGGTTGCACCAAACTGCAGTGTTTTCAAATCCCCTTTCGGCGTAAAGACAAATACCTCTTCGCTAAACAGGTTTTGCCTAAATTCATTTACAAATTCGAGCGCTGAAAAATCATTGTTTTCAATCAGCTCACGTACTTTACGGATCCAGTCTTCAATACCGGAATCCTTCGCGGCCGATTTATTTTCTTTATACTTCCAGTGTGCAGCATACCCTTTTTCGGCAATATCATCCATACGTTTGGTACGAATCTGCACTTCCACCCATTGCCCCGATTTACTCATAACCGTTGTATGAAGCGATTCATAACCATTGGCTTTCGGAGTACTTACCCAGTCTTTCAAACGATCCGGATTGGGTTTGTAAAAATCCGTAACAATGGAATACGCTTTCCAGCAGACACTTTTTTCTTCCTCAAGTTCTGCATCCAGAATCAGGCGGATCGCAAACAGATCATAAACCTCTTCAAAAGGAATATTCTGCTGTTGCATTTTGGTATGAATGGAGTAAATGGATTTGGTTCTGCCCTTGATTTTGAATTTTAATCCTGCTCTTTTCAGCGGCAGTTCCAAAGGTGCGGAAAACTCCTTAGTAATCTTTTCACGGGCAGCATTTGACTTGAGAACTTTATCCTCAATAAAATTATACCTTTCTGTATCTGTGTATTTTAAGTAGAGATCTTCAAGTTCTGATTTAATTGCATACAAACCGAGTCTATGTGCCAGCGGTGCATACAAATACATGGTTTCAGAGGCAATTTTCAGCTGCTTATCACGCGGCATACTTTCCAGCGTACGCATGTTATGCAAACGATCGGCAAGTTTTACCAGGATTACCCGCACATCTTCTGACAGGGTAAGAATCATTTTCCGGAAGTTCTCGGCCTGCTGAGAACTTCCATGTTCAAATACCCCGGAGATTTTGGTCAGGCCATCTATAATAGTAGCGACCTTCGGACCGAAATCTCTTTCCAGGTCACGAAGTTCCAAATGGGTATCTTCTACTACATCGTGCAATAAAGCGGCAACAATAGCAGTTGTACCCAGACCGATTTCCTCAACAGCAATTTGTGCTACTGCCAACGGATGATAAATATATGGCTCACCGGATTTCCGGCGCATGTCTTTATGTGCCTGAACCGATGTAAAAAAAGCTTTTTTTATAATTTTAGCATCCCCATCTTTTAAAATAGGCTTAGCAGCATGCAGCAATAAGCGGTATCTTTTAATTATTTCTTTATTTTCCTTTTCAACATCTACCACCATAAGCCAATCAGCTAAAGTATATATAGTAAGTTATAATTTTGAATTTCAAACAGTTTGTATTTATCTGTTGTTACCTATAACACGATTACGGGTAAATAATGTTCTAGATACACAAATATAAAATTGATTTTTGGTTTCGTTGATAAATATTTTTTTTAGGGTAATAGTAGTTTTATCAAAAAATTGTTCTAAGTTTGCAATCCCAAATCGGAGATAACGGTTACGGAAAATACTTGAAAGAAGTATTTATTTTGCGGATGTGGCGAAATTGGTAGACGCACTAGACTTAGGATCTAGCGTCGCGAGACATGGGGGTTCGAGTCCCTCCATCCGCACATTACAAAAAGTTTCAAACCCTCGCCAATAACTATGGCGAGGGTTTTGTATTTCAAATCGACTAACACTTAAACATTCTATTACCTTGGAAATCGTATTAGACAAAAAAGGCTCTACTGCTGCTACTTTGAAAGTAACTGTTAAGGCCGATGATTATCAGCCAAAAGTTCAATCGAAGCTGAAAGAATATGGTAAAAAAGTTTCTTTGAAAGGATTCAGACAGGGAAAAGTTCCTACAAGTGTTATTGAAAGAATGTACGGCAAGAGTTTAAAGGTTGATGAAATCAATCAGCTTTTATCTGAGTCTGTAGGTAAGTATATCAAAGACGAAAAATTGAACATCATTGGCTACCCGCTTCCGGATCAGGCACAGGCTGCAAAGATCGACTGGGATAACCAATCTGAATATGTATTCTCTTATGATTTAGGATTGATTCCTGAATTTAAATATGAATTGTCTGATAAAGTAAAAGTAACAAAATACGAGATCGAAACAGATCCGAAACGTGTTGCTGAAACATTAGACAATATCCGTCGCCAGCAAGGTAAAATGGATGAAGCTGAAGTAGTTGAAGAAGGTGATTACATCAATGGTGAAATGAAATCATTGACTACCGATTTCGCTACTACAACAATGATCCCTTCTGATAAAATTGCTAAAGACGAATTGAAAAAATTCGTTGGCAAGAAAACAGGAGATGTTATTGAATTCGATATTGAAAAAGCATTTACAGATAAATCTTCTATTGCACATGTTACAGGCATGACAAAAGAAGAAGCTGAAACAACTTCAGGTAAATTCTCATTCACAGTAACAGGCATCCGTCGTTCATTCCCGGCAGAATTAAATCAGGAGTTTTTTGACAAGATCTTCGGACCGGGTGCAGTAAAATCAGAAGAAGAATTTAACCAGAAATTGGTTGAAACCATCAACAGCAACTACACACGCGAAGCTGAAGTTTTAGTTTCAAGAGACATACGTAAAGAATTCTTAGCCAATACAAAAGTTGAGATGTCAGCAGACTTCTTGAAGCGTTTCTTATTGGTGAACAACGAAGGCAAAATGACTACAGAACAGATCGAAAAAGATCTTGATCTGTACCAGGATGATTTGAAATGGTTATTGATCCGTAACAAAATCGGTGAAGATAACGACGTAAAAGTTGAGCATGCAGAAGTGATCGCAAGAACAAAAGAACTTTTCATGCAACAGTTTGGTGGTCTTACTTCCCTATCTGAAGAGATGGATGAGACGATGAACAAGTTAGCTGATAACTACCTTGCATCTGAAAACGGAAAGAACTACAACAGAACGTTTGAAGAAGTTTATTATTCAAAAGTATTAAAGCTGATCGAATCAAAAATCAGCTTCACTACGAAAAAAATAAGTGTAGATGAATTTGAAAAATTAGTACAAGCAAACTAATTATTCACGATTTGTGTTACAACGTAAAGAAGTCCTTTGTAGAAAGGACTTTTTTTTTACATTTGTACCAATTATACTTATTTAAACACCTAACCAGAATGATAAATAGTAACGAATTCAGAAAATTTGCTGTAAAGGATCAGGGGATCAGCAGTCTTGTGGTTGATAGCTATATCAATCAAATTCACAGCATTGCGCCGAATTATATTGTTGGGATGACGCCAAACGTTGTGGAAGAACGCCAGATGCGTGCTACAGTAATTGACGTTTTCTCTCGTTTAATGGGCGACCGTATCATCTTTTTAGGTACCGGAATTGATGATTATGTTGCAAACGTTGTGAACGCACAGCTTTTATTCCTGGAATCTGTAGATCCTAAGAAAGATATTATGATGTACATTAACAGCCCGGGCGGTTCTGTATATGCAGGTTTAGGTATTTATGATACCATGCATTACATCAATCCGGATGTTTCAACAACTTGTGTAGGTCTGGCAGCCTCTATGGGTGCAGTGTTATTATGCGGCGGCGCTGCTAAAAAACGTTCTGCTCTTCCCCATTCAAGAATCATGATTCACCAGCCACTTGGCGGTGCTCAGGGACAAGCTTCAGACATCGAAATCACTGCACGTGAGATCCTGAAACTGAAAGCTGAACTTTATGCCATTTTAGCGAAACACTCAGGTAAAGACATCGAAACGATTGAAAAACATTCTGACCGTGATTACTGGCTAAAAGCTGCTGAAGCGAAAGAATACGGAATCATCGATGAAGTTTTGATAAAAAATTAAGCACATAAAGCTTATATTTGTACAAGGTAAAGCTTAAAGATCCCAAGTCTTTAAGCTTTACTTCTTTTAATCTGATAAATAGAATAGCAACTCAACCATATTAAAAATTACACCAAGTGGCTCAACAAACCTGTTCTTTCTGTGAAAGACCTAAAAAGGAAGTATTGTTAATGATCACCGGTCTGCACGGAAACATGTGTGATAAATGTATAACACAATCATATCAAATCCTGCAGGAAGAACTCAAGCAAAAAGTCCATCAGGATCCGACACCCAAGTTTAATTTAATTAAACCGGTGAAGATGAAAGAACATCTGGATGAATATGTGATTGGGCAGAATGACGCTAAAAAAGTAATGTCGGTAGCGGTTTACAACCACTACAAACGTTTAATGCAGAAAAATACAGATGACGATGTTCAGATTGAAAAATCGAACATTGTTATGATTGGTGAAACCGGAACGGGAAAAACTTACCTGGCACGTACACTTGCTAAAGTATTGCAAGTACCTTTCTGTATTGTAGATGCGACCGTTCTAACGGAAGCCGGTTATGTAGGCGAAGATGTGGAATCTATCCTGACCCGTTTGCTGCAGGCTGCTAATTATGATGTTGAAGCTGCTCAAAGAGGAATTGTATACATTGATGAAATAGATAAAATTGCCCGCAAAAGCGATAACCCATCCATTACCCGCGATGTAAGCGGTGAAGGTGTGCAGCAGGCTTTATTAAAATTACTGGAAGGAAGTATTGTTAATGTTCCCCCACAAGGCGGAAGAAAACACCCTGACCAGAAGATGATTGCAATAAATACGGAAAATATACTTTTTATATGCGGAGGCGCATTTGATGGTATTTCCAGAATCATTGCAAACCGTTTGAATACCCAACCTATCGGCTTCAAAACCAAGGATAATGAAGATGATGAAGTAGATACAGAAAATCTGCTTCAATATGTAACTGCTTTAGATTTAAAGACTTTCGGATTAATTCCGGAATTGATCGGTCGTTTACCATTGGTTACCTATCTGGATCCATTGAACGCTGAAATGTTGCTTGAAATTCTTACAACTCCTAAAAATGCCATTGTAAAGCAGTATAAGAAACTGTTTGCTATGGAAGAGATCGAACTTATATTTGACCAGGATGCTTTGGATTTTATAGTACAGAAAGCTTTAGCCTTTAAATTAGGCGCCAGAGGTTTACGTTCCATCTGTGAAGCTATCATGACAGATGCGATGTTTGAAATGCCATCCATGAAGAACAAAGAAAAAGTCTTTGTGATCAGTTACGACTATGCAAAGGAAAAAATTGAGCGTTCCAAGTTTAGAAAACTGAAGGCTGCTTAAGCAAAACTATATCATCAAAGAAAAGCCCCGGGGAGAAATCTCCGGGGCTTTTTGTTTTTCTACCTTCTATTAAGTGTAATCAAGCGTTTTTATGAAGCCTGAATTTGGTCAATACTTGATTTATGGAGTACAATGTTAATTCCCAAGATGAGTTCCTTGAGAAACCAGTGAGATTACTATCAAGAAGCTCATCTATCTAAAGCCACTTTTCTTTTCGTTTATCTCATTTAACACTTTATACAAAGCCACTTTAATAATTATTAGAAAGAATCTTATGAAAATTTATTAAGTGAATTTTCCGCCATTATAC
>JAGKWN010000136.1 GCA_021151805.1 Cytophagaceae bacterium
TCATAACTCAATTACAGCTATGGATCTTTTGGAGAGGCTATTGAAAAATAGTCTCTCTATTTTTTTGTTAGAATCTCTCCTAGCGTTTTAATCTGGCAAGTGAATAGATTGCCACACCTACCCAGATAATATTCACGAATGCTGATGGATAAGCTGCATTGAAAACCGTATGAATAATCAAACCAATGGCACCAAAAATATTCAACCAATGAAAAACAGGTTTACTGGAATCCACTTTGTTTGTAGATATCAGATAAAAAGCCGTTAAAACCAATAAAGCTCCTATCCACCCGATACATTCAACAATAACAATTTTAATATGCATATTATTGATAAGAGCGGTTGAAGTTTGGACAAGGAATTCTTCTCTGTATACCTGAATTTTTATAAGGTATTTTAAACTGGTAGATCAGGGAAATCTCATGTGAGCCACCACTTTGTTTGGTTGTTAAAGATGAGATTGTGTAATCATAACTATAGGTCACTGACCAGCCGCTGTGAGCATAACCGATCATTGGAATAATAGCTTCATTGTTTGGTTTACCATGATTTTCAAGAACCGGAATACCTCTGTACCAAATCCCGAACATAATAGGGTCATATGTGTAATAGCACCCTATATCTAATTGATTATTAGATCCTTGATTCTTAAAGTTTAAAGTTGGAGTTAAGCTTATTTCCTTGCTTCCCGGTGCCCGGTAATTCCTGTATCTGCTCTGGTTTAAAACAATTTTATACCCTGTTTGAATATTGGTCCGTACCGGCAGATCAAAACCATTTAATTTTGAAACGGTTTGATTGGGTGTATTGATATGGTTGAAACCAACGCCAAACCAAAAATTACTGTTGTAAATCAATCCGCCTGCTCCTATGTCTGGAAATAGCTTGGTTGGATTGTATTGCTGAATCGGATCTAAGGATGGATTGCCGGTAATGCCATTGTTGTCAATCTGGTCTCCGAAAAGTGCATTCGCATAATTCTCCGTGCGCACGATGAACCCGGCCTGTAGACCAGGTCTGAATGCCCAACCATTATCCAGAGGAATCAGGTAAGAATAAGAAGCTGATACCTGTGTTGAATTTGTTCGTACTTGTCCTTGTTCATCGCGTAAAATAAGCAAACCCACTCCGCTTCTGGCAGTTTCAATCAAATGATCACCCCAAAGAGCAAACGTTGTGTAAGGCTTGGCAACATTCGTCCATTGGCTTCTGTAGTTCAAACCAACGCGTGTATTTTCACCTGTGCCTGTAAAAGCCGGGTTTGAGTATAAGGTTGAATTGTAATATTGAGAGAATTGCACATCCTGCGCATTCAACAGATAACTATTGAAAAACAGCAAAACAGCAATTCGTATAATCGAGATTTTCATTACCGGCAAAAATAGCAATATTCACTTAATTCTTGCTACAGGAACGAAAAGTATCACTATTTTCGTACACAAAACAACATATATGGCAAATACATTTTGGGAAGGTAAACGTTTGCATCTGCCTTTGAAATATACCTGGAAGATCTCCAGAAATGCTTCGGATGAAAAGATCAATTTTTTAGTATTGTTACATATTGATGAAAAAACATTTGCCGGTGAAGCTGCTCCCAATGTGCGCTACGGAGAATCTATTGAAATGATCGAAAGTCAGTTCAGTGATTTTACAAAAAAATGGGATGCTAATCTGCTGAACGACGAAATAAAATTTCTGGAGGTACTGGATCACGATCCTGTTTGTCAGTCGTTGCGTTTTGCCCTGGAAAGTGCCTATGTGCATGCCCGGAGCTATTCCGATCCGGCCTTCTTTGAACGCTTTACAGGCATACCTTTGTTTGCCGGAACGCTGGCCACGTCCTACACGCTTCCTATTATGGATCCCGGACATATTCAGGCATTTATAAAAGACCACAACCTCACCCGCTTTGATTCTCTCAAGATTAAGACCGGCAAGGAAGAGAGTAAAGAACTCATTAAAACGGCAAGCCGCTATTTCGACAAAGCCATTCGGGTAGATGCCAATGAAGCCTGGACCGATCCCGATCTGCTGATTCGTGAAATGGAAGAGCTCAAATCTCTGCCGCTCGAATTTATTGAACAGCCCTTTCCCTCAGAGCAAAAGGATGTGTATAAGTACTTTAAAAAGTATAGCAAGGTACCTGTTATAGCCGATGAGTCGATAACTTTTTCGCCGGATTTAAAAGAAATTAAAGAACTTTTCCACGGTGTAAATATGAAATTGATGAAGGCTGGCGGCTACCGCGAAGGTGCTCGTATATTGCTTAAATCTAAAGAGTTAGGTCTTAAAACCATGGTTGGCTGTATGGTTGAAACAACCCTGGGAATACGCTCTGGAATGTGGATTTCAGGTCATTCTGACTACATTGATTTAGATGGAAGTTTTGTAATTGACAATGAACCTTTTAAATTAGTATCCGAAAACCTTGGAAGGTTAGTCATTCAAACAAGTAAATTTTTTCATTGAAAAATGGCAAAAGTAGCGAAAAAGAGCGCAAGTAGTGCAAAAAAAGGTGCAGCAGCCCCAAAAGGTGCTGCCAAAAAA
Source organism: Cytophagaceae bacterium (assembly GCA_021151805.1). GTDB lineage: Bacteria > Bacteroidota > Bacteroidia > Cytophagales > Cytophagaceae > Cytophaga. The sequence continues at coordinate 2,551 of JAGKWN010000136.1, forward strand.
GCCGACAAACAGAAAAAAGCACCTGTTAAGGCCGCATCCACTGCCTCCAAAAAGAAAGCAACTTCAAAACCTGTTGTTAAAAAGGCAGCTCCTGCCAAGAAAGCAGCTGTTAAAAAAGTTGTTGCTAAAAAAAGCGTTAAACCTGCTGCACCTGCCAAAAAAGCTGTTGCTAAAAAAGGGACTCCAGCCAAAGCGGTTTCTAAAGCTAAACCCGCTCCGGCTAAAAAATCGCCTGCTAAAGCTGCTGTAAAGGTTGCTCCTAAAGCTGTTCCAGCAAAAAAGGCTGCTCCGGCTAAACCTGCGCCTGTTGCTAAAGCTGAAAAAGTTGCTAAGACTAAACCGGCAGCTGCTGTTAAAGCTGCTCCAAAAGCTGAGTCTAAAGATTCGAAAAAAGCAGTAAAGTCTCCGGAAGCTACTGCTGCTGAACTGGCAGCTGCAAAAGCAATGGCTAAACCACAGCCGCCAAGAAGGAAAAAGAAGAAAAATGACGACGACGATGACGACGAGGAAGAAGTTGTTTTCCGTAAACCGGTAAAAACTCCTAAAACCTCTGCTGTTAAAAAAGCGTCTGCAAAATATGTCTCTGAAGAGTTAACATTGGAAGGCCCTGCTCCCAAACGCATAGGTGCAATTACCATGACCTCTGAAGAAAAAATTAAGCTTAAAAAGGCATTGCTTAACAGATGCATTGATATCCAGAAGAATGCAGTATCAATTGCGAAAAAAGCAATGGAAGAAGCGTTAACAAGCGCGAATGCTGAAAAAGTTTCTGAAGAACTTTCAGACTCATTCAGAGAATCCATGCATGCAACAAGAGACATGTATGCAAGACAAGCGAATGAAGGCGTTAACAACCTGGGCTTATTGAACAGAATCAATATTGTTGAACATGATAAAGTAAAATTCGGATCTGTTGTTTTCACAAACTTCCAGAACTATTTTATCAGTACAGGTTTAGGTGAAATCAAAGTGGACGATATGAGCTTCCAGGCTGTATCTACCCTTGCTCCTTTGTTCCAGATTTTAGTTGATAAAAAGAAAGGCGATACATTCATGTTCTTAGACCGTTTGTATACGGTTGTGGAAGTGTTTTAATTGTTCGTTGAGAGATATTTTAAAAACCTCGTTCGACTTAAGTTGAACGAGGTTTTTTCTTTTTAATAAAATTCCAAAATACAAATGACAAATTCCAACGTAGGTAGAATTCATTTTCCGTTTGGAATTTGTGTTTTGTTATTTGGGATTTCCACACAGAATTTATATATAAAACATCCTATCTTTACGAAATGAATATTCAAGACTACATCGACTACTGGAACGAACAGGATATTGAACTGGATAAAATCAAGCTGGAATCGGTACATGCCATTCCGCTGCCGGTAGATATACTGGAATTCCTTTCTATGGTAGGCTTACCCAAAGAAGCTGCTCCTTACCTGACATTCAACATAACCTCCTTCCCTGCTTTTGTATCACCGGATGATCTGTACGACCTGGAAGACAGGCCTGATCTCTCAGATTGGTTTATCATCGGCGAAACCGGAAACAGCGATCCGATTTGTATTGACCCCATGAGCGGCTACCGCATCTGTTATGTTGAAACAGAAAATGATTTCAATGCCGTATTCATGAACAGCTCATTGGATAAACTGGCCATCTGCATTTATCTGTATGAGAAATTTATTGAAAAATATTCAACCGAAGAAAGCGAAAATTTAGTTTTTGCTGATGCCGATTGGGAATACCTGAAAAAACAGTTTACCGATATTGATCCGGAAGCCGTTGCGGAAGGCTCGTTCTGGGATTATTACCTGGAGTACCTTTTGGTGGACCGGGACTAGTTTCCAGATATTAGGTACTAGTTTCTAGACTAGCGAAATTGATTTCATTAATGTGATTTCGTCTAGTACCTAATAACTGGCAACTTGAAACTGTACTTAAACTAACCCACAATCTAGCTTTTCATACCTCGAAACCGTATCTTTGTAGCTTCAATTGACATTTGAACATCATGATCGTTTTCGCGAAAAAAAGTACCGGCACCATCTATGCCATTCATACTGAAAAATCATTAACAGCAGAAGATAAACAAAAATTAAACTGGCTCCTTGATGGCGAAGTTCTTTCAGATACTTCCCTTTCAGGATTTTTTAAAGGGCCACGCAAGGAGATGCTTACTCCATGGGCAACCAATGCGGTTGAAATTACCCAGAACATGGGTATTGAGGGAATTCTTCGCATAGAAGAATTTACTACAGTTGCCAATGCCGAAGCGCATCACGATAAAATGCTTGAAGTGGTGTATCAGAACCTGACACAGGAACTGTATAACATCCACATTCAGCCGGAACCGATTAAGTATATTGATGATATCGCAGCCTTCAACAAAGAAGAAGGTTTGGCCTTAAGCCAGGAAGAAATTGATTACCTGGATTCCGTTGCCAAAAAACACAACCGCAAACTTACCGATTCTGAAGTGTTTGGTTTCTCTCAGGTGAATTCAGAACACTGCAGACATAAAATTTTCAACGGTCGCTTTATTATTGACGGTGTTGAAAAAGAAACATCTCTTTTCAAACTGATCAAGAAAACATCAGAAACGAATCCGAATAAAATTGTTTCGGCATACAAAGACAACGTATCGTTTACGAAAGGTCCGGTGATGGAACAGTTTGCACCGGCTACACAGGATAAACCAGATTATTTCGAACGCAAGCATGTTGAGTCCGTTTTATCTTTAAAAGCAGAAACACACAACTTCCCTACTACAGTTGAGCCATTCAACGGTGCTGCAACCGGTTCCGGCGGAGAGATCCGTGACCGTATTGCCGGTGGTATTGGTAGTGCGCCATTAGCAGGTACTGCAGTATACATGACTGCTTATTCGCGTCTTACGCAAGACAGACCATGGGAAAAAAATGGTATGAAAGAACGTGACTGGTTGTACCAGACACCAATGGATATTCTAATTAAAGCTTCAAACGGAGCTTCCGACTTTGGTAACAAATTCGGACAGCCAGTGATTAATGGTTCTGTATTTACTTTCGAACACGAAGAAAACGGAAAACGTTTTGGTTTCGATAAAGTGATCATGCAGGCCGGCGGTATTGGTTATGGCGTGTTGAAAGACGCGAAGAAAAATCTGCCGAAGAAAGGTGATAAGATTGTGGTGATGGGTGGTGATAACTACCGCATCGGTATGGGCGGTAGTGCTGTTTCTTCTTTGGATACAGGCGCCTTGAACAGTGCTATTGAATTGAATGCGATTCAGCGTTCAAATCCTGAAATGCAGAAGCGTGTATACAACGCCATCCGTGCGATGATGGAAAGCGGCAGCAACCCGATTGTTTCCATCCACGATCACGGTGCCGGCGGACACCTGAACTGCTTATCAGAACTGGTGGAAAGCACTGGTGGTAAAATAGATTTAGCGAAATTGCCGGTAGGCGATCCTACCCTTTCAGCAAAAGAAATTGTTGGCAACGAATCACAGGAACGTATGGGACTTGTGATCGACCAGAAAGATATCGCAACACTTGAGCGTGTTGCCGCGCGTGAGCGTGCACCGTTGTATGCTGTAGGTGACATTACAGGTGATCATCAGTTTACTTTTGAGTCATCTGTGACCGGAGCGAAACCGATCGACTGGCCATTGGAAGACATGTTCGGTAATCCACCGAAAACAATTCTGCGTGACGAAACCCCTGTTACCTCCTATCAGGAAATTTCATACGAACAATCAAAATTGAATGAATACCTGGAAGCAGTATTGCAGCTGGAAGCAGTAGCATGTAAAGACTGGTTAACAAATAAAGTAGACCGTTCGGTAACGGGTAAAGTTGCACAGCAGCAGAATGTTGGTTCGCTACAATTACCGCTGAGCAATTTCGGAGCTATGGCTTTGGATTACCGTGGTAAGTCTGGTGTGGCTACTGCTGTTGGTCATGCACCGGCTGTTGCGTTGATCAATGCAGAAGCAGGTTCAAGAATGGCAATTGCTGAGGCATTGGCAAACATTGTGTTTGCACCGATCGATGGTGGTTTGAGTGGTGTTTCGTTAAGCGCAAACTGGATGTGGCCATGTAAGAACAAAGGAGAAGATGCACGTTTGTATGCTGCTGTTGAAGCGGTGAGTGATTTCGCATGTGACTTAGGAATCAATATCCCTACAGGAAAAGATTCTTTGTCGATGACACAGAAATATAAAGACGGTGTTGTATATGCTCCGGGAACAGTGATCATTTCTGCATCGGGTGAAGTAAGTGATATCCGTAAAGGTGTTACACCGAACCTGGCAAAAGAAGCCGGCAGCGGGTTGATCTATATTGATCTTACCTGTATGCCCCTAACACTGGGCGGTTCATCGTTTGCGCAGATCTTAAATAAACTTGGCAATACAACTCCTGATATTTTAGATACAGAACATTTCGAACGCACGTTTGATGCGATTCAGGATTTATTGCAGGATGAACTGATCCTTGCCGGACACGATGTATCAAGTGGTGGTTTGATTACTACCCTGCTTGAAATGTGTTTCCCCGAGAATGGTATCGGTATGAATGTTTCTCTTGATTTCTTGGGAGAAACAGATCTGGTGAAATGTTTATTTGCTGAAAACCCTGCATTGATTTTGCAGGTGAAAGATGCAGTAAAAGTACAGGATATCTTAGTAAACAAAGGTGTTGGCGCTGCCATCATCGGCACGGTTGATGCGATTGATAAAGTAAATATTCAATTGAATGGCAAGACTACCGCATTTGATATTGCAGCATTGAGAACCATCTGGTACAAGACATCTTATTTACTGGATAAGATGCAGAGCACACCGGAATATGCAAAAGAGCGTTTTGACAATTATACAAAACACGAAATTAAATTTACCTTTCCTGCCGGCTTTACCGGTAAGCTTGGTGCTTACGGATTAGATGCAGACCGTACTACGAAGAACGGTATCAAAGCAGCAATTATACGTGAGAAAGGTGTGAACGGAGATCGTGAAATGGCTTATGCCATGTGGCTTGCCGGCTTTGATGTGAAAGATGTTCACATGACAGACTTGATCGCAGGTCGTGAAGACCTGAGCGATGTAAACTTTATTGTGTTTGTGGGTGGCTTCTCAAACAGTGATGTACTGGGCTCTGCAAAAGGTTGGGCAGGCGCGTTCCTGTATAATGAAAAAGCGAAGAAAGCGCTGGACAATTTCTATGCAAGACCGGATACACTTTCATTGGGTGTATGTAACGGTTGCCAGTTAATGGTTGAGCTTGGTTTGATCAATCAGAATCACGATGCGAAACCGAAGATGCATCACAACAGTTCAGGTAAATTCGAATCAATTTATCTGAATGTTGATGTAGCAAAAGAAAATAAATCGATCTTGTTGAAATCTATTGAAGGATCTAAGTTAGGGATCTGGGTTGCGCATGGTGAAGGTAAATTTTACTTCCCGTATGACGTAACGAAATACAACATTGCATTGCAATATAGTCATGCTTCGTACCCGGCGAATCCAAACGGTTCTCCTGCAAATGCAGCAGGTATTGTTTCAGATGATGGAAGACATTTAGCTATGATGCCGCACCTGGAACGTTCTGTTTTCCCATGGCAGTGTGGTTACTACCCTGCTGATAAAGCAAAAGATGAATGTTCACCGTGGATCGAAGCATTTGTGAATGCTCGTAAGTGGGTAGAAGGAAAAAAATAGACACGATTAAATGATTGCAGGAGGTACATGATTACTGTCTTGCGATAAATCATTTTCTTTTAAAAATAAAATGCCTCGGTAGCTATCGAGGCATTTTTATTTTTCTGTGTAGAGAATAGAGAACAACTTTCATTTACATGTGAGAAGTAATCCTGCCTATTGTATAAGTCTTTTAATCGTGTTCGTATCGTGCTTATAAGAGAGGATTGCTACAGAAAAGAACAATTTTCTTTAAATGGTTAAGCTGTATTGAATCTGTAACATCCATAGAAAAGCCCAGAATATTTGTTTGTCCGGTTATTGGATTGAAAAACGGAATTTTGTGTGTTTTAAAGGAATAAGTAGAACCGTTTGGCAACGAAAAGTTTTGTTCAGGTAATTCCAGGGCTTGTTTGGTGGTTAATACCTTTTCATCCGTCTCTTTAATCAAGGACAACTCTTCTTCATCTTTGATAAAATACGAATCGTCTTTACCGATTATTTCTTCCTCTTCTACTTCGAATAGTTTGGCTTCCAGTGAGTTAATTATTTGGTAGGTACTTTTTTCATCTTTTATAAATACCGGAAATGGCATACTTTCAATGATGATCTTTAAAAACATATTGGTTTTATCAGAAGTAATGGAGTCAAAATCCTCATCTTTAGACTCCATATAAATTGAACTTTTCTTGTATTCCACCAATGTTTTCTGAGTTTCATCTAAATTGTCAATTTTAATATTATCTAAAATTGACTCTAGATATTGAACCTTCTTTTCAATATTTGCTATCTTTTTGTCGTATTCAAGCATGATTTTAAAGCTATTATATCCCATAAAACATACAATTTAGTAAAACACCTGTTTAACTATATGATTCAATATAGATACTATAAATTGTATTATTCTTCTAATGTAAGGATATCGACGATAAACAATATTTTATGGGTAAATTAAACTGTTCTAAGGCAGATTTTATCTATTGGTTTCGGTGGAGTTCACATGAAATGTGGGAAAAAACGGTGTGAAAAATTCCGTTTGAGCGGCCGAAAAGGGGTATTTGGTAATAGCGTTTTTTTTATTTCATACGTACTTATACGTATGATTTATATGCTTTTTAAGCAGAATTTACTGCATTTAAACGGCAGAAATCCTTTCCCGTGATTAACAATAATCCCATAGAAAAGGATGTAAAGTACATAATAACAA
>JAGKWN010000018.1 GCA_021151805.1 Cytophagaceae bacterium
GGAGCTTCACGCATATCATCTGTTTTAGGTTTAAAAGATAAACCCCAAACACCAAATTTCTTTCCTTTCAGATCATTGTTGAAATGCTTGTTCACTTTTTTAACAAGTACATATTTCTGGTCATCGTTTACATCCTCAACAGCACTTAATACACGCATGTCATAACCGTTCTGCTTTGCTGTTTTGATCAATGCTTTCACATCTTTAGGAAAACAGGATCCGCCATAACCAACACCCGGATAGATGAATTTATTTCCGATACGTGCATCAGACCCGATACCTTTACGAACTAAGTTCACATCTGCACCAACGATCTCACATAAGTTTGCGATATCATTCATGAAGCTGATTTTAGTTGCCAGCATGGAGTTGGCTGCATACTTTGTCATTTCTGCAGAAGGGATATCCATAAAGAAGATCGGATGGCCATTCAATAAAAACGGTTTATATAATTTGCGCATCGTTTCTTCAGCTTCAGGCGCATCAACACCTACAACAATCCTGTCCGGTTTCATGAAATCATCAATGGCTGCACCTTCTTTCAGGAATTCCGGGTTTGAAGAAACATAGGCTTTGAAGGAAACGCCACGTTTGCCCAGCTCATCTGCCAATGCTTTTTTTACTTTAAGGGATGTTCCTACAGGTACTGTACTCTTGGTTACAACAACGATATCATCATTTAATGACTTACCGATTTCTGAAGCAACTGCCAATACATACTTTAAATCAGCACTGCCATCTTCTCCCGGAGGTGTTCCTACAGCTATGAAAGCTACTTCTGCTCCCTGTATACTTTCTGCCAGATTTGTAGAAAATTTCAAACGGCCTTTTTTAAAGTTCCGCTCAACCATTTCTTCAAGGCCTGGTTCATAAATTGGCAAGACACCTTGTTTTAAATTGTCAATTTTCTTTTGATCAATATCTACACAGATAACTTCAATACCGACTTCTGCAAAACAAGTTCCCGTTACTAAACCAACGTATCCGGTGCCAACAATAACTATTTTCATTCTTATATAATTATAAAAAGATTTATGGCAAGATATAAAATATAGACCTATAATCCTTTCCCGAGGTCGCAAAAAAACAACTATTATATATTTCCAACGTATTCTTTCATATCCATAAACCAACGTAGGATATATCATGGAAACATCTAAACTTTTTAAAGTCTTCATACTTGAAGACAACATCAGCAATATAAAAACCATTACGCGCGAGTTGAGCGGTAAGAATTATAATCTCCACTTCTTTTCGAAAGACAATAGTGTACTTGATTTATTGCCGTTTAACCCCGATATTCTCATACACGATTACTTTAAGAAAAAAGTAACAAACTGCTATGAATGGAATATAGCTTACTAAGACCTTTCAATACTGTATTCTTATGAATTTTGAAACTACTGATAATCAACGCTTAATTGCTGGCATGGCAAAAGATGTTGCTGAAAAATATATCCGTCCGAATATCATGAAATGGGATGAGGCGCAGGAATTTCCAATAGACCTGTTTCATAAAATGGGTGAGCTGGGTTTGCTGGGCATACTTGTTCCGGAACAATACGGTGGCGCAGGCATGGGCTACTTTGAGTATATCACCGCTTTGGAAGAAATATCAAAAGTTTGCGGATCAATTGGTTTATCCGTTGCTGCCCACAACTCTTTATGTACAGGCCATATCCTGGCTTTTGGTAATGAAGAACAAAAAGCGAAATACTTGCCGTTACTCGCAACAGGTAAATGGATCGGAGCCTGGGCACTGACAGAAGCAAATACAGGTTCAGACTCCGGTAATATGAAAACCGTAGCTACAGAGGATGGTGATTACTGGGTGCTGAATGGCAGCAAAAACTTTATCACTCACGCAAAATCATCTAATGTAGTAGTTGTGCTCGCAAGGCATGCAGACAGTGCAGATAAGCGTTTTTCTTCGGCCTTTATTATAGAAAAAGGCACGTCAGGTCTCACCCATGGCCGCAAAGAAAACAAACTTGGCATGCGGGCTTCTGAAACTTGTGAACTGCTGCTGGATAATGTACGGGTACATAAAAGTCAACTTTTGGGTAAGGTCGGCGATGGCTTCAAACAAGCGATGAAAGTGCTGGATGGTGGCCGTATATCAATAGCGGCCCTAAGTTTGGGTATTGCACAGGGGGCATATGAAGCAGCCTTACAATATTCAAAAGAACGTCAGCAATTCAACCAGCCAATTGGTAATTTCCAGGGAATTTCGTTCAAATTGGTGGACATGGCTACTGAGATCGAAGCCGCACGTTTATTGACTTATAAGGCTGCCGATATGAAAATGAAAGGTATCCCTATGACCCGGGAAGCAGCGATGGCCAAATTATACGCTTCAGAAGTAGCTGTAAAAACCGCCAATGAAGCGGTCCAGATCTTTGGTGGATACGGATATACAAAAGACTATCCGGTAGAAAAGTTTTACAGGGACGCCAAACTCTGTACAATTGGAGAAGGAACTTCTGAAATTCAGAAAATTGTGATTGCCAAGTCCTTACAAAAATAAAATTATTCACAATCAGTTTTGTTTATTTAATATGGAATGTGTAAATTTGCAGTCCTTATTAAATAAAAGAATTGTTATGATCGTAATCAACATCAAAGAAAACGAGCCGATAGATAAAGCGTTAAAGCGTTTCAAAAAGAAATTTGAAAAAACAGGTGTTTTAAAGGCACTTCGCGCACGTTCTTACTACGAGAAAAAATCAGTACGTTTAAGAAAAGAGGTAATCCGTGCTTCTTACCGTCTTAAATTACAGGAAGCTGCTTCAAACGACTAATTTCGTTTATTAAAATATTTTACTATATTGTTTTGCTGGAATCTAATTCCTGTAAAACAATATGGTAAATGAATTTTTAACATATTTATCTACCGAAAAAAGGTATTCCAAACATACCACGGTATCCTACAGGACTGACCTTACAGCTCTTTCCTATTATCTTCTTACAACGTACGAACTTGCAAATCCTGAGCAGGCTAATTATCCTATGCTTCGCAGCTGGATTGTTTCCCTTTCGGACCAGGACATGCTTCCTAAATCCATCAACCGGAAAATTGCCTGCCTGAGATCCTATTACCATTTTTTGCAAAAGAAGGAAATCATTTCCAAAGACCCGACGTTAAAAATAAAGGCATTGAAAGTTAAAAAGTCTCTGCCTGTGTTTGTTGAGGAAGACAACATGATCAATTTACTTGACCGGGTTGAATTTGAAGATTCCTTTGAAGGAATACGTAACAAGGTTGTGCTTGAATTGTTATATGGCACAGGCATCCGTCTTTCAGAACTTATTGGTCTGCAAAATAACGACATCAACTTTTTTCAGAAAACCATTAAAGTATTGGGAAAGGGCAATAAGGAACGCATCATTCCAATTCACGACAAATTTATTGAGTTAGCAAAACAATATAATCAAAAAAAGAAATCTGAATCCTTCAGTAACAATACAGATTTTTTCATCGTTACTAATAATGGGGAGCAAGTATATCCAATGTTTATTTACCGATTGGTGCGACATTATTTAGATCAGGTTACAACCGTAGATAAAAGAAGTCCGCACGTTTTGCGTCATACATTCGCAACGCACCTTTTAAACAAAGGTGCCGATTTGAATGCGATCAAAGACTTGCTGGGCCATACAAGCTTAGCTGCAACTCAGGTTTATACACACAACAGCATTGATAAATTAAAATCAATATTCGAACAAGCCCACCCGAAATCTTAGTATTCACACTTTAAACTTTTAGAATTATGAAACTACAAGTTCAATCCATCCACTTCGACGCAGACATTAAATTGTTAGATTTCTTACAGAAAAAACTAGACAAGCTGGAAACTTTCAATGATTCAATCATTGACGGAGAAGTATTCTTAAAGCTTGATACAAACGACACGAAAGGAAACAAAGTAGTGAATATCAAATTGAATATGCCAGGCAACTCAATCGTTGTAAAAGAGCAACGCAGCACATTTGAAGAAGCTATAGATGTTTCTTACGACATATTGAAAAATCAGCTCTCGAAGCTGAAAGAAAAATCGCTTAGCCACTAAAACAAAAAACCTCCCCGATAGTTATTGGGGAGGTTTTTTGTTTTTATTTTTTTATATCATTCTTACTTGATACCGAAAGCTTTTCTTACTTTATCTACGTAGTCCAATTTTTCCCACGTAAATAATTCTACTTTCTTCTTGATGATTTTACCATCATTGCTCTTGAATGATTTTGTAACAGTTTCCGGCTTACGACCCATGTGACCATATGCTGCTGTTTCGCTGTAAATAGGATTACGTAATTGCAAACGCTGTTCGATTGCATACGGACGCATGTCGAATAATTTTTCAACGATCTTAGCAATTTCACCGTCGTTCTTTTTCACTTTAGCTGAACCGTATGTGTTTACATAGATACCCATTGGCTTTGCTACACCAATTGCATAAGATACCTGAACCAATACTTCATCGCAAAGGCCGGCTGCAACAAGGTTTTTAGCAATGTGTCTTGTAGCATACGCTGCAGAACGGTCAACTTTAGATGGATCTTTACCAGAGAAAGCACCGCCACCGTGTGCACCTTTACCACCGTATGTATCTACAATGATCTTTCTTCCTGTTAAACCTGTATCTCCGTGCGGACCACCGATTACAAACTTACCTGTTGGGTTGATATGATATTTGATCTTTGTTTTTCCGTCAAAGAATTTTTTATACTTCGGATATTTAGAAACAATGCGAGGAATAAGAATTGAAATGATATCTTTTTCAATTTTCTTATGCATTTTTTCTTCTGTATCGAAATCGTCATGCTGCGTAGAAAGTACAATTGCATCAATACGAACCGGACGGTTGTTGTCATCATACTCAAGTGTTACCTGAGATTTAGCATCCGGACGAAGATATTTGATCTGTTTGCCTTCACGACGAAGAGCTGCAAGTTCAATTAAAATTTTATGTGCAAGATCAAGCGCTAGTGGCATGTAATCATTGGTTTCGTTGGTTGCATAACCAAACATCATCCCCTGATCACCTGCTCCTTGTTCTTCTTTCTTCTTACGGTCTACACCCTGATTGATATCTGCAGATTGCTCATGAATAGCTGAGAAGATACCACAAGAGTTTGCTTCAAACATATATTCAGACTTTGTGTAGCCGATCTTGCGAATCACTTCACGGGCAATTTCCTGAACATCTAAATATGCTTTTGATTTTACTTCACCAGCCAATACCACTTGACCTGTAGTTACCAACGTTTCGCAAGCAACCTTTGCATTGGGATCAAACGCTAAAAAATGATCGATAAGTGCATCTGAGATTTGATCTGCAACTTTGTCCGGGTGACCTTCAGAAACAGATTCTGATGTAAATAAATAAGGCATATATTAAATTGTTAATTTATTTTTTGGGTTTGTACAATTGTTCAAAAATACGCTAAAAGTTTATAAATCAGAAATATTTTTTTACACTGCCAAAAAGCCGAACATGGTAGGCCGCTTGCCTAATACAAGCTCTCCTTTTTTCCATTTGAACACAGGTTTGGTTATGATCTGTTCGGTGGCTCCCGTAAGGTCAGCCGATATGGTTAACAGCGTATTTTTATCGCAAACATCAATCAGATCATCCAGCATTTTATCGTTTCGGTAAGGTGTTTCGATGAAAAGCTGTGTTTGGTTAGATGTCTTGCTGATACGCTCCAGTTCCTTTATCCGCTTCTTGCGTTCCACCTTATCAATCGGTAGATATCCATTGAAAGCAAATGACTGCCCGTTGAGTCCGGACGCCATTACTGCCAGCAAGATAGAAGACGGACCCGGCAACGGCACAACTTTAACCTGCTGTTTATGCGCCCATGCTACCAGCAGTGCCCCGGGATCTGCAATGCCCGGACAACCGGCATCACTGATAATACCGACATCGCAAGCGTTCTCAATCTGGCCGATCTGCTGAGACAATTCCTGCTCGGTGGTTGATTTGGTCAGTTCAAATAATATATATTCTTCAACGGAAACCTTACCTCTTAATAATTTTCCGATAAAGCGCCGGGTTGTACGCGCATCTTCGCAAAATATAACCCGCAGTGATAGCAACTTGCTCTTTACAATCTCGGGTATATATGCTTCTGCAGTATCTTCGGCCAGTTCGTTCGGAATCAGGTAAAGTGTTTGTATTTTATTATTCTGTGCTGCCATATGTTTATCCTCAACGGATCAGCTTACCGCTCAATAAAATTTTCAATCAGTGCGATTACTTCTTTAGGTTTTTCTGCATGTACAAAATGGCTTGCATCCATTACGGTTTCTAATGTATACTGCGAGAAGTGTTTTTCGATCACAGCTACATCTTTATCTTCGATGTAACCACTTTCGCTGCCGCGAATAAAAAGCGTAGGAATATCAATGCGTGCCTGTTCTGGCAAAGCTTCGCCGATATTATCAATTTGTTCATCCAAGACCCTAAGATTGATCCGCCACTGAAACTTGCCATCACTGTTGCGATACAGGCTTTTCAGCAAGAACATTCGTACACCAGCATCTCCGACGTGGTTGCTCAGGATGGCATCGGCCTCATTTCTTGATTGCAGCGTTTCAAGATTAATGGCATTAAAACCTGCTAAAATTGCCTGGTGATGGCGACCATAAAATCTTGGTGAAATATCAACTACGACCAGCTTTTCGGCTACCTCTTTATATTCTGCGGCAAAACGCATAATAGTTTTACCACCCATGGAATGTCCGATCAATACTGGCTTTTCAATGTTATGATCTGCAATGAATTCTTTTAAATCTGCTGCCATTGTTTCATACGTATGTGTATCTGCATGTGGAGACTGACCGTGGTTTCTGGCATCCAGCACATATACCTTGTATTTCAACGCGAGTTCTTTTGTAACACTCATCCAGTTATCCGACGAACCGAATAATCCGTGCAAAATAATCAACGGAAGCCCTTCCCCACTTTCTCTATAAAACAATTTCATGTATTACTTTTTTAATTCTCTCAGATACAATTGTATGGTATTCTCCAACCCATAATACAGGGCATCGCAAATAAGTGCATGTCCAATGGAAACTTCATCCAGATCAGGTATCTGGTTTTTCAGATAATTTAAATTGAACAGATCCAGATCATGTCCCGCATTCACCCCCAAACCTATTGATTTAGCTACGCGTGCGGCTTCAATATAATCTTTGATAGCAGCAGCTTTATCTGTATGAAAGGTGGTAGCATAAGGTTCTGTATACAATTCAACCCTGTCTGCACCTGCTTTCGCTGCTCCTTCCACATAGCTTGCATGCGGATCAACAAAGATCGAAACACGGATTCCTTGCTTCTTAAAATTGTCGCACATTTCTTTCAGAAAAGATTGGTGTTTAACCGTATCCCAACCCGCGTTTGAAGTAATGGCATCAATGGCATCCGGCACGAGTGTTACCTGATGTGGCTTTACATTTTCAACCAGCGTAATAAATTTACCTTCCGGATTACCTTCTATATTGAATTCTGTGGTTAGTACTTTTTTCAGATCATACGCATCCTGATAGCGGATATGACGCTCATCCGGGCGCGGATGGATAGTTATACCTTCAGCCCCAAAACGTTCGCAATCCAATGCTGCTTTTATGAGATCCGGATTATTGCCGCCTCTGGCATTTCGTATAGTAGCTATTTTATTAATATTTACACTTAATCGAGTCATGTGCTTGCAGTCTGTCCTTCAATTTATATTTTTGTCTAACTAACAGACAAAAGTACAAAAGACCTATGAGTTTAAAAGCAACAATTGAATCAGAAATAAAAAAAGCCATGCTGGCACGTAATGCAGATGATTTGAGAGGATTAAGAGCTCTTAAGTCTATGATTTTACTTGCTGAAACAGAAAAAGGTGCTTCCGATGAATTATCTGCAGACCAGGAATCTAAAATTCTTGCAAAAGCTTATAAGCAGCGTAAAGAGTCTGCCGACATTTTTGCACAGCAAGGTAGAAAAGACCTGGAAGAAAAAGAATTGCAGGAAATTGCCGTGATTGAACGCTTTATGCCTAAACAGTTATCGGCTGATGAGATTGAATCTGCTGTAAAAGAAATAGTTGCACAGGTTGGCGCCAAAGGCCCTGCCGATATGGGAAAAGTCATGGGAGTAGCATCAAAAGAACTTGCCGGAAAAGCTGAAGGCAAAGCTGTTTCTGAAGCAGTGAAAAAGGTATTGGCATCGATCGCATAGTATATTGGAAATCATTGATATCATATTAATCCTCATAATGGTTTATGGAGGATATAAAGGTTATCAAACCGGTTTATTGATTCAGATCATAACCTTCATTGCCTTTATTATCGCTGTTATCACGGCTTTCAATCTGTGTCAGCTGGGAATCATCAAATTAAAGGAATGGTTTGACTTACATGAAAGTATTTTGCCGGTTGTAAGTTTCATCGTGATCTTTATCGTAGTATTGATTTTAATCATCCTATTGGGTAAATTCCTTACAACGGTTTTGCACCAAACCATATTGGGCAGTGTTGACCAATATGCAGGAGCACTTGTGGGAATATTAAAGGCAGCCTTTGGATTAAGCTGTATTTTATGGCTTTTAGAAAAATCCGGCTTGAAATTTCCTAATTCGTATACGGATGAATCATTCATATATAATTGGTTAACAGAATATTCTCCGAGTGTTATAAAATTGTTGGGCCAAATAATTCCTTTTCAAGATATCATGCACAAAGTTGAAGAACTTATTCGTTCTTAAACTAGAATGGCATGATTGAATAGAATATGGTTTATTGAGAACTTTGTTTTAGATTGCACGTTAGTACTTGTACAGTGCGTATCGGTTGAGTTTATGGAGTTGAAAATTAAAAAAGAAGGCGACTTCAAATTTGTTGAAGAAGGTGAAGGAGAGGTATTATTACTTCTTCATGGATTGTTTGGCGCATTAAGCAATTGGGAAAAACTGGTTACGTATTTCAGCAAAAATTACCGTGTACTGATTCCTATGTTGCCGATCTATGAAATGCCTATCAAATCAGCTGGATTAGATGGCTTGGTGGCCTTTGTAGAAAAGTTCGTTGAATACAAAAAATTAACCGATCTCAATATCATCGGAAATTCATTAGGAGGTCATGTGGGCCTTTTGTATGCATTAAAAAATCAATCGAAGATTAAAACAATTACGCTGACAGGTAGTTCAGGATTATTTGAAAACGGCATGGGTGGCTCTTTCCCTAAACGTGGGAATTATGCTTACATCAAAGAACGTGTTGAATATACCTTCTACTATCCTGAAACAGCTACAAAAGCTTTAGTCGACGAAGTATATCAGATCTGCAGCGATATTCCTAAGTGCATGCGTATTATTGCAATTGCCAAATCTGCACAACGACATAATATTGCAAGCGATCTGCATAAAATAAATAAACCTACCCTGCTGATCTGGGGCTTAAATGATACCATTACTCCAGCATTGGTAGCACATGAATTTAATTTACTGGTTAAGAATTCTGAATTGTATTTTATAGACAAATGTGGCCATGCTCCAATGATGGAACAGCCCGAAAAATTCAATTCAATCTTTGAACATTTCATCACCAAACACGCTACTGCCAATGTTAGCTGAAGAACTCATCAATCAAATGATACCCCCGTTGAAACTGAATGACAGCAGTCAAACAGCTTTGAACTGGATGGAGGTATTCCATTTAAGACAGCTTGCTGTAATTGATGAGCAAACGTTCAAAGGAATTATTGATGAAGAAAGTATTTTAGAAAAAAACAATCCAGATCTACCTATTTCTGACTATCGCTTATCTTTCCAGGATGTAGCAGTAAGAGCCTCATCGCATTATTATGACGTGATCAACCTTGCTTCTCAGAACCATCTGGAGTTGATTCCGGTGTTAGGTAATTCCAACGAATACCTGGGTGTTATTTCTGTGAATGAAACATCTGCAGCCATTGCTCAAATGTTTGCCAGCCAGGGCCCGGGCGGAATTCTTGTTCTTGCAATTAAAGAAATTGATTACTCCTTAGCCCAGATCTCAAGACTCATAGAAGCAAATGACACAAAAATTTTAAGTGTGTTTGTAACCAATGATTCAAAAGAACAAAACTACCTGAAGGTTACATTAAAACTCAACCGAGTGGACCTGACACGTGTTATTGCAACGCTGGAAAGATATGATTATCGCATCATTGCGCAGTTTCAGGAAACTGATGTTGAGAATTACGACAAAGATCGCCTGGATATGCTGTTTAAATATCTGAACATCTAAACAGATTGTGTTATGATGTTTGCTTTGCATGGCCGGCCTTTTAAAGAAGATAACATTCCCTACGTACAGCATCTGCTGAACTATCTTCAAAAGAAAGAAATTCATTTAATCATTCATGAAGAATTTGTTGCATACCTGCAAAGTTGCCGCATATCATTGCCTTCACTTTATTCTGTTTTTAAAACAAAAGAAGATCTTGATAAGCCACAATTGATGCTCAGCATTGGTGGCGACGGTACATTGCTGGAATCGGCAACATTTATTGGCAAAAAAAATATTCCACTTGTAGGTATTAATACCGGCCGCCTGGGCTTTCTTGCTACTACACCCCGTGAAGAGCTGGAAGGTTCTATTGACCAACTTATTTCCGGCAGCTACAAAATTTCTGAACGTACACTTATTAAGCTGATTTCCGAAGAGAATTTATTCGGAGACCTGAATTTTGCCATGAACGAATTAGCGTTAACCAAACGTGATTCCTCGTCCATGATTACCGTGCATACCTATATTGATGGTGAATTCCTGAATTCTTATTGGGCAGATGGCCTGCTTGTTTCTACCCCTACCGGTTCAACAGGCTATTCTTTAAGTTGCGGCGGCCCTTTGGTGCATCCCAAAACTGAAAACTTTATTATAACACCTATCAGTCCGCACAATCTGAATGTGCGACCAATGATTGTGCCTGACAATTCACTCATCTCTTTTGAAATTGAAGGCAGAAACCAAAACTTCCTGATTTCGTTAGATTCAAGGTATGAAATTGTTTCTTCAAGCATTAAGTTATCTATTAAAAAAGAGGATTTTAAGATTCAACTTATAGAATTAAAAAACTATAATTATTATAAAACGCTTCGAAGCAAATTGAATTGGGGCTTAGACGCCCGAAATTGATATTTTTTGAAAGAATAGTCTTATATTGAAGTACTTTTGTTAAAATTTGGCAGGCACAAATTAAAATTATTGGTAATAGTGTTTTATATGAAGCAATTTAAAAGATTATTCTTCGTTATTTTTCTGATAAGCGTTGGTACAGGTTGTATGGCTCAGCAAAGCTTTAAAAAATACCGTTATTACAGTATCGGTGGCTGTCTGAATGCCATGAATTATATTGGCGACCTGGATCCAGGACCCAGCTTCTTAAGCCCAAGTATTAAGTTTACCCGGTATAATTTAGGTGTCACAGGGCTTTACCGCATACAACCCCGTGTATCATTAAGAGGTACAATTTCTTACGGCCGGATTAAAGGAGACGATGCAGTAAGTGCTGATTATGACAACAAAAACGTTTATCGATTATACAGAAACCTGTCATTCAGAAACCAGATTTACGAAGTAAAATTTGACGTTGTCATTGACTTGTTTGCCAATACCAGAAGATATACCAAAAGGCCTGATTATACCCCATACATGTTTATCGGGTTGGCTTATTTTCACCACAATCCCCAGGCACAAAATGCCGATGGTAAATGGATCAATTTGAAAGATCTTCATACAGAAGGGCAAGGCATGCCGGGCGGACCAAAGAATTATTCAAGAAACCAGTTGGCTTTACCAATTGGTCTAGGTTTCAGATATAAATTGTCTAAGCAATGGGATCTGGCATTTGACATAGGCTGGAGATTTACGTTAACCGATTACCTTGACGATGTAGCCGGCGTGTATTATGATAAACAAAAGCTTACAGACGCATATGGTGATGAGGCCAGAATAATGTCTGATAAATCTTATGAAGCTTATACAAGTAATCCTGAATTGGCATCAAGCGTTGATAATCATTTTGGCAGTACTCCTGAAACATATTACCCGGGGCAGCCTCATGATCAGAATGACGGTTGGACAGGTATCAGTACTTACGGACAACCTGGCGGGCAACGTGGCGACTTAAAAGGCAGAAGAGATTTATACCTGGTTACAGGATTTCACTTAACTTATATATTCCCGGGCAAAGTAGTTTGTCCAAAATTTAGATAAAAATGAATTTCAATTACATTCAAAAGATAGGGAGTGTAATGCTCTCTATCTTTTTTATTTACAACAGTTTAGAAGTAAAGGCTCAAAAACATGAATTTGGTTGGGGCGTTGGCTTAGCGGCTTATAGCGGTGAAATTGTACAGCATCTGGATCCCCGTAATTTCAGACCTGCAGGCCAGGTGTTTTACCGTGCTAACTTCAGTGAAGTTGTAAGTTTAAAAGTTGCTGCCAGCCTTGGTATATTATCCGCATCCGACAGCCGTTACAGCAATCCTATGTCTGATTACCGCAAGGCAAGTTTTACAACTGTCTACAACGACGTAACGGCTTTGTTTGAGTATAATTTCCTGAATTATGCCTATACGGAAAAGAGCAACGGCAACCATTTTTCTCCCTATATAGCGGCAGGTTTAGGTATTTTAAATTATAAAAGTACTATATCTGATTCTGAACATAAAGTAAATACACTGTTCCAGCCAACAATCCCATTTGGCGGTGGATTTAAATACCGGACCAATG
Source organism: Cytophagaceae bacterium (assembly GCA_021151805.1). Taxonomy (GTDB): domain Bacteria; phylum Bacteroidota; class Bacteroidia; order Cytophagales; family Cytophagaceae; genus Cytophaga. Next base: position 12,773 of record JAGKWN010000018.1, read on the forward strand.
CACATTTGAACTTTAATTTTCAATTCATTCTAAATAAAACCTTTACAGATGCTATTGATGGTATTTACAATAGCAGCAATTACACAAAGTCGATCTCCGATTCCCATAATACAGATTGGTATTATTACACAGGGGTTACAGTTAGTTATGTTTTCTGGGATGTATACTGTCCTCAACGCTAATAGCATTTTAAAAAGGGTATTTTTATTTGTACATTTGCCCCTTATTGAAATTCATGGAATACCTCTCACAAATAGATTCGAAGAAGCTGCCTGAACATATTGCCATCATCATGGATGGCAATGGCCGTTGGGCAAAAAAACAAGGTTTGCTAAATCGCATTTTCGGTCATAAAAGTGCCGTAAAATCTGTGAGAGAGGCTACTGAAACCTGTGCGGAACTTGGTGTTAAATATTTAACCCTTTACGCCTTTTCAACTGAAAACTGGAACAGGCCCCAGGATGAAGTGAATGCTTTAATGGAATTGCTTGTAACAACCATTAAAGGCGAAACCCCAACGCTTAATAAAAACAACATCCGGTTGAATGCAATCGGAGATATTTCCTCCCTGCCTAAAAACTGTCAGCAGGAATTAGCAGAAACTATTGAACAGACAAAACACAATACCCGTGTTGTGCTAACGTTAGCATTGAGCTATAGCGGAAGATGGGAAATTATGGAAGCTGTAAAGAAAGTAACTGCCGCAGTACAAGCCGGAACATTTGATATTAATGCCTTGAATGAAAATTCTTTCAGGGGCTTCCTGTCTGATGGTTCTATACCTGATCCTGAATTGTTGATCCGTACCAGCGGTGAGTTCAGAATCAGTAATTTCTTGTTATGGCAAATTGCCTACACTGAAATTCACATCACAGATGTGCTTTGGCCGGATTTTAGAAAAGATGATTTATATAAAGCTATTTTAGATTTTCAAAAACGCGAACGTCGTTTTGGAAAAATTAGCGAACAACTGGATGGTGCAAAAGCTTAAATGAAAAAGATTCTATATATCATTTTTTTAATACAGGTAATTACTATTACTGCCCATGGGCAATCCTGGAAATTCGGGACCAAAAGAAACAGTAGTTTTGAAATAAATTACGAAAATCCTCAGGAATATTATATTGGTGGAATAACTGTATCAGGCGTTCAATTCCTAGACCCTGAAGCTGTTATTGCACTTACCGGCCTCAAGGTTGGTGATAAAATCGCCATTCCCGGCGATGAAATTTCCGGCGCCATTAAAAAATTGTGGGAACAAGGCTTGATCGGAGATGTTGAGGTTGTTGTTAAGAAAGTTGAAGTAAGAAACATTTACCTGGAATTTGTCATAAAAGAGCGTCCTCGTTTGACAAAGTTCATTTTCAACGGTGCAACCAAATCCGAACGTGAAGACCTGGAAGATAAAATTGACCTGGCCCGCGGCCGTGTTGTAAATGATGCATTACTAAAAAATACTAAAAATAAAATCCGCGAATTTTATTTAGAAAAAGGCTACCTGAATACAACGGTTGATATCATCCAGATTAAAGATACCATTTTAGAAAACAATGTGATCTTACGGGTAGATATTAATAAAAGAGACAAAGTACACGTTAACAAAGTAATCATTACCGGTAACGACTCTTTCCCTACAAAATTTTTAGCTAAAAAAATGAAGAAGACCAAAGGTAAAAAGCCAACCAACCTTTGGACTGGGTCAAAAATCATTGCCAAAACATATAATACGGATAAAGATGCGATCATTGAGTTTTACAATTCAAGAGGCTACAGAGATGCCCGAATCGTTCATGATACATTAATTCATATTGACAGTAACAATGTAAATGTTGTCATTGAGATTGAAGAAGGCCACAAATATTATTTCCGTGATATTACATGGATTGGTAATTACATCTATCCTACACGTACCCTGGATTCAATACTTGCCATAAAGAAAGGTGATGTTTACAACAATGATTTGTTACAGCGCAAATTAAGCTTTAATCCATCAGGCATAGACATCAGTTCAATGTATCTGGATAATGGTTATCTGTTTTTCAGGGTTGATCCGGTAGAAGTACTGATCGAAGGTGATTCCATTGATATTGAAATGAGGATCTATGAAGGCGAACAAGCCATTGTAAATCATATTGAAGTTAATGGTAATACAAAAACGCATGACCATGTTATCCTGCGTGAAGTAAGAACGTATCCAGGAGATAATTTCAGTCGCTCTGATCTGATCCGTACACAGCGCGAATTGGCTGCGTTGAATTATTTCGACAATGAAAAATTAGGGATGAACCCTGTTCCGAATCCTTCTACCGGCAAGGTTGATATTGATTACACCGTTGCTGAAAAACCAAACGACCAGGTTGAACTCTCTGGTGGTTGGGGTGGTTATTACGGTTTTGTTGGAACAGTTGGCCTTGTATTCAACAATTTCTCACTGAAAAATATAAAGCACCCGAAAACCTGGAGCCCACTACCTGCCGGCGATGGACAAAGACTTTCATTCAGGGTACAAGCAAACGGTAGATCGTATCAAACCTATACCGTTTCATTCACTGAACCATGGTTGGGCGGCAAAAAACCAACATCATTATCTGTAAGTCTTCAGCACTCTGTACAGAGCCAGTTAGCATCGTCATCTTCGGGTAAGACTGTCAAAACAGGTTCACTGCAAGTGAGCGGGGTTACAGTAGGTATTGGTAAACGCGTAAAATGGCCGGATGATTTCTTCTCTGTCAACCATACTTTCTCGTTACTGAGATATAGTCTGAACAACTACCAAAGCAGTTCTTCTACTGCAGTGATCGGGTATACGACAGGTTATTCAAACAACCTTTCATACAACTTTACTGTTTCAAGAAACAGTATAAACGATTTCCAGTTCCCTTCTGCAGGTGCGAATATGGCCTTGAGCATGACATTCACGCCTCCATATTCTTATTTCAATAATATTAATTACGAAGATCCGAATCTGGAGCCGACTCAGCGTTATAAATGGTTGGAATATCAGAAATATGGCTTTGATGCATCGTGGTTCACTACATTGTGGCAGCACAGACAGAAGTCTAAACATAAGGTTGTTTTCAATACGCGATTCCATGCAGGTGTAATTGCAGCCTACCAACCAAGTGTTGGTGTAGGACCATTTGAGCGTTACATCATGGGTGGTGACGGTTTATCCGGTTACAACTTCCTATTGGGTTCTGACATCATTGGTTTGAGAGGTTATGCAAACAACTCAATTAAACCGACGCCTTCAGGCGGTGTTGCTTTTGATAAATTTGTTGCAGAAGTGCGTTATCCTATTTCTAACAGCCCTTCATTCTCTATATTCGTATTAAGCTTCTTTGAAGCGGGAAATACCTGGGGAGATATACACGACGTGAATCCATTCAACGTTTACCGTTCAGCAGGTTTTGGTGCAAGGATATTTATGCCTGCATTTGGTTTGATCGGTATTGATTGGGGTGTGCCATTTGATCAGGTGCCGGGTTATCCAAATCCGAACTACAAATCACACGTTACTTTTACAATTGGTCAACAAATCCGTTAGATATATGAAAAAAGTATGTTTGGCATTATTCTTGACTTTAGCATCAACGTTCGCCTGGAGTCAGAAATTTGGATATATAGACTCTGAATTCATCATCAATCAAATGCCTGAATATAAAAAGGCTCAGAAAGAATTGAATGAATTTTCCCTTAAATGGCAAAAAGAGATTGAAGATTATCAGTCAAAAATTGACAAATTAAAGCAGGAATACCAGGCGGAGGAAGTTCTTCTTACCGAGGAAATGAGAAAAGAACGTTTGGATACCATTGCCACCAGAGAAGCGAAATTAAGAGAAATTCAAAAAAATTACTTTGGCTTTAAAGGCATGCTTTACCTTAAAAGACAGGAATTGGTAAAGCCGGCTCAGGATAAATTATTTCAGGCAATTGAAAAAGTAGCAAAAGAAAAGAAATTAGCTATTATCTTTGACAAATCCGGAGAACTTGTAATGGTCTATACGGACCCCACGCATGACTGTACAGATTACGTTCTGGAAGAACTGGGGTTAGGAGATAAAAATGATAAAGTTCCTACAAATAAATAATACATCAACTTATATACCTTAATACCTATGAAACGCACATTATCAATTATTTTAGTAGGATTCATTTCTACCATTCTTGCATTACAAACCCAGGCACAGCATGTTCAAAAAATCGGAACTGCCAACCTTGAATATATTTTGAGCAACCTTCCTGAAACAAAAAAAGTTGAGTCTGATCTAAAAGTATACGAAGAGCAACTTCAAATTCAGTTGACTGCAAAACAGACTGAATTACAAAGAAAATACGAAGAGTATCAGAATGGCGTAAAATCAGGAGTTATGCCTACAGCTGTACTTGCTGATAAAGAAAAGGAATTAGGAACATTGCAGCAATCTATTCAAGAGTTTGAGAGAAGCGCTACTCAGGATCTGGAAAGCAAATACTATAGCATGATGGAACCTATCAATGCTAAAGTAACAGCATCTATCGAAAAAATTGCAGCAGCAAATGATTATACTTACATCATCAGCACACATACAGATTATGCTGGTACTCCAATCGTTTTGTATTCAAAAAATAAAGAAGCAAACGACATTTCAAAACTGGTATTAAAAGACCTTGGTGTTACTGTGCCTGCAACTACAACAACAGGAACTACAGGTACCACTGGTACTACGGGAACAACAAATCCAACAACGCCGACAAACACTACCAATCCAGCCATACCGGCTAAAAAATAAGTAAAATGTCCCGCAAATTGCGGGACATTTTTTTTTACCTTTAATGAATGAAAGAATCTTCTTTAATTCATATCATAGCTCCCGCTGGTGCAGTAAATAAAAAAAATGTCAAAGGTGGAATGAAGTTTCTCTCTTCACTTGGACTTTCATGTGCTCCGGGACCAGCCCTTTTCAAGTCAGATGGTTATTTAGCTGGCACGGATGCTGATCGACTCCACGATATTCAAACTGCAATAAATGATCCTAAGGCGTTAGCTGTATGGGCCGCCAGAGGTGGTTACGGTACCACACGGATCATTGATCAGATCAAATGGAATAAATTTTTCAAGAAACCTTCCTGGCTGATTGGCTTCAGCGATATCACCGCATTACACATTCATCTTTCCAATAATAATATTCCAAGTATTCATGGGCCCATGGTTGGCCAGGCAATAAATGAAGACTGCCAGGAATCTGTTCAGCTTGTGGCTTCCATATTGAAAAATGATTTTCCGGAATATGCGTTAACCGGTCATGCGATGAATAAAGCAGGTAAAGCAACCGGTCCGATTACCGGCGGCAACCTCACACTGATCTGCGCTACACTTGGCACTGCAACCGAAATCATTACCGATAATAAAATATTATTCATCGAAGATATTAACGAAGCGGCCTATAAAATTGACCGCATGATGGTGCAGCTAAAACGTGCCGGGAAACTAAATCGTTTGAAAGGCTTGATCGTTGGGCATATGACGGAAGTAACCGACGAAAAACAGTTTGGCAAAAATGTTTTTGAAATCATCATTGAACATACAAAAGACTTTTCATTCCCGGTATGTTTTCAATTTCCGGCAGGGCACGAAACACCAAACATGCCGTTAATACTAGGAATGAAAAGTGAATTGACCGTTGAGAAAAAACAGATCAGACTTCGTTATTTATAATTTTTCGCGATACAATACTTCGATCAGTGTCTGTCCTACTGCTTTCAACGATTTTCTGTCAATCACATTGATGTTATCATCGTGTGTGTGCCAGTAAGGGCCAAAGTAATCTCCCTGCGTATTATATTCAATAATATCTATCATCGGAATCATTCCCAATTTATTGATGTATGTATGATCATCGGTTATGCCAGAACTTTTTACAGAAACAAATTGATTCCCGTATCCCAATCTTGCTGCAGTGGACCAAACCTTGTCTACAACCGTTGGTGCAAACGCCATAGAAACCCCTTCTTTCGCATAAGTTGCATCTTTCGCCCCAACCATGTCTAACAAGATACCATAATAGGCTGTATAATCTGTTTTGTGTTTATTCTTTGCCCAATGCTGAGAACCCAGACACCAGCTGTCTTCCTGGTATGGACCTGGATAAGACATCGGCTGTCCGTAGTCTTCACCGTCAAACAAAATAATATCAAATCCTACATCCGGTTTTTTCTCTGCCGCATTGATCACCCTTGCAAGCTCCATCAATACTGCCACTCCGCTCCCTCCGTCATTAGCACCATCGATCGGTTTGTTCGGATCAGTTTCATCCTGGTCTGCAAACGGGCGTGTATCCCAATGCGCAGCCAATAGAATACGCTTCGTCGCTTTGTGATTGTATGAAATAACCAGGTTCTTTAATTGAAGTTCTTTGCCATCAAAAGACTTTGCTCTAAACTCCTGACGTGTTACCCAGCCACCGTTTTTCATAAAAAACCTCGCTAAAAATTCACCACAATCTCTGTGTGCTTTTGTGTTCGGTACACGCGGTCCAAAATTTACCTGCTCCTCAACATATCTGTATGATGAGTCTGCATTAAATGCGGGTGTTGCAATTGGAGGCAATGATGTTTCCGCTTCAGTGGTTGGCTGTTCAACAGGTTTTTTTTCAGGCTCACAACCTGAAATCAGTATGCCGACAGCAATTACCAATAAAAATTTACTACCTGCTTTCATTATTATATTATTCTTCATATGCCCAATCAATTCCATGTTTCATATCTTTAATCGCTAACCCTTGTTCCTTAAAATAAGTACGGATCTGGTCAACTTTATCGTATTGTTTATTTTCTTTTGCTTCTTTGTAAATCTCAAGCATGCCTTTTATCAGTCCTTCAGGATTGATAGGCACTTCATCAATCAAGCCCAGTACATCTGTTACCAGCGTGTGATAGCTTACTTTCATATTTTCAAAAGTCTCCTGCGTTAATAGTGCCGTAGACTTTTGTTTCAGATAAAACACATTGATCTTTTTTATCAGGTTGAATAAAGACGCAATGGTTATTGCTGTATTAAAATCATCTGACATGCCTTTGTAGCAATCATCAATGATCTTATTGATCTCACTATTCAATGCCTGATCTTTCTCAATGGCTTCATTGCTATACTCCAGACTGTTCAGCATTTTCATGCCGTTCATGATCTTACGATACGCTTTGTTGGCAGCCTTTAAAGCATCGTTCGAGAAATCCAGCGTGCTTCTGTAATGCGCCTGCAAGGTAAAGAAGCGGATTGTCATCGGTGAATATGCCTGCTCCAGCAAAGCGTGCTTACCTGAAAACAATTCATTCAAAGTAATAAAATTGCCTAATGATTTTCCCATCTTCTGTCCGTTGATGGTAATCATATTGTTGTGCAGCCAGTATTTAGCCGGTTCCTTTTTATTCGCTGCTGCCGACTGGGCAATTTCACATTCGTGGTGCGGAAACATCAGGTCCATGCCACCACCGTGTATATCAAACGTTTCGCCAAGGTATTTCGTACTCATTGCTGAACACTCCAGGTGCCAGCCCGGGAAACCTTGTCCCCATGGTGAATCCCATTTCATGATGTGTTCAGGAGAAGCAAGTTTCCATAAAGCAAAATCTGCAGAACTTTTTTTCGATTGCTGCCCATCAAGACTACGCGTACCGCTGATCAGGTCTTCCAGAATACGACCCGATAGATGTCCGTATTTATTCCCGTTCGTTGTAAATTTTTCTACATCAAAATAAACCGAACCTTCGCTTTCATATGCAAAACCCGAAGATAAAATTTCTTCCACCATTCTGATTTGCTCAGGAATGTGGCCGGAAGCAGAAGGTTCAATGCTTGGCGGCAGCACATTCAATTTGCGCAAGGCATCGTGGTAGTATTCGGTATAACGTTGTACGATCTCCATGGGCTCTACTTTTTCAAGCTTTGCCTTCTTGGCAATCTTATCTTCGCCTTCATCGGCATCGTGCTCCAGGTGGCCTACATCCGTGATGTTCCGCACATAACGCACCCGGTATTTTAAGTGCTGCAAATAACGGAAGATGATATCAAAGGTTATTGCACTGCGTGCATGGCCCAGATGACCTTCACCATATACCGTAGGTCCGCAAACATACATACCAACATTGGGTGCATGAATGGGTTCAAAAATTTCTTTTTTTCTTGATAGCGTATTGTATACAACTAATTTTTCTGCTGTCATGAATGGTAGTACTATTATTTAAAGCGGTAGCCCGCTTTTATCGGAAAATGATCTGTAAATGTAATGTTTGAAAGGGTTGCAAAGGATGCAACTTCTAAATTTGTGTCACAAAACTGCTGGTCGATCCGGAGCAATGGAAGCTGTCCGTTGAAGGTTGTCCCAAAGCCGTTGCCCTTTTTCTCAAATGCATTTGTTAATACATCGTATAATTTTTCATAGGTATAACTGTATGGAGGATCATTTAAATCTCCCGACACAACTACTTTAAAAGGAGAATCTTTAACATGTTTCACAAGCTTGTCAACCTGAATACTTCGGTTAATAGTTCCATTTTTATATTTTAAAAATGCCTGCATCACTTTCGTTTTTGATTTATGATCAAAATTGCTTTCAGCAATCTCCTTGTCATTTATACTCATGGATTGCAGGTGCATGTTGTATACCCGCACCGTAGCCTGCGGCAGCTTGATATCGGCATAGATGGTCTGGTTGTTTGAGCCTTCCTGAAAAACAACCTTCCCGGAAGATTTAATAGGAAACTTACTGAATATAACCATTCCGAATGCTCCGCCCAGATGGTTTCTATACGTTTCGCTGAAATAAAAATACGGATACTTTTTCTTTATACGGTGAATGGTGTTGAATAATGTATCCTTGGGATCGTTGTAAAACTCCTGCAGGCAGAGCACATCTGCTTCAGACTTTTTAACAAAATCAATTATTTTCCTAGTGGTTGAAAATGTTTTGTCTGCAAATTGCGGGTATACATTAAAGAGTCTGATATTATAGGACAGAACAGAAAACTCTTCTTTTTTTGAAGTTTCTGAAGAAAACGTAATGGTGCGCTGAATCAGTTTCCAATGGACAAGCAGCAATAGAACCGGTACCAGCAATAATACATTGCGCTTAAACGCCCAATAAAAAAAACTCAGCACAAGTACGATCAGCATGACCGGGATCAAAAGCCCAAGAAAACTGCTGTACCAGAAAGATCTTGGAGATATTTCGGGCATGTAAAAAATAACTAACGATATTATAGTCAGTAGAATAGCTCCCTTATATGTTCTCTTGTTCTCCATGTTTTTATACTGAGGGACAAATATAGCTATTGGAAACAGGAATCGGAGAACAATAGAAAAATATTCATTTCCCTGAATGCATAATATAAAAGGTTCTGCGCGAATCTTCTCCGGAACGATTATTTTGCAGGAATTTTGGAATAGACAGACAAAATGTTTAATATTGTATTGTAGAACGAATTGAATACTGAAAAGAGGGGACTGTGTCCCCTCTTTTGTTTCTGTATCAAATCTATATATGGCAAAGCAGGAGTTAGAAATAAAGACATTCGTAACAGATTTATTACAGGAAAGAGAAGTGCTTTTTCTTGTGGACATTGTGTTCGGAGGTACTAATTCAAGAAGAAAAATCCAGGTGATTCTGGATAAGGATTCGGGGATTTTAATTGACGAGTGCGGCGAGTTCAGCCGTGCATTGGGCAATTTAATTGAAGAGAAAAATATATTCGGCGATGCGCCTTATGTACTTGAAGTATCTTCTCCGGGCATGGACAGACCATTAACGGTAAAAAGACAATATCAAAGAAGAATAGGCAATACATTGAATTTTCTACTGAATGACGGAGCACAGTTTGAAGCCGTGCTTAAGCATGTTTCAGAAGAAGGTGTACTTGTAGAACCTGTTCCTGCAAAAAACAAAAAAAGTAAAAAAGAAGCGCCGGTGGAATTGGTTGCAGAACCAAGAAAGCTACGTTTCGAGGAAATAAAAAAGTGTAACCTAATTGTATCATTTAAATAAAATGGATACTTCAACCTTAATCGAATCGTTTGCAGAGTTTGCAAAATTCAAGAGCATAGACCGCCCTACTATGATGAAAATCGTAGAAGACGTGTTTCGCACAATGATCCGTAAAAAATACGGAACAGATGACAACTTCAACGTTATTATCAACGTGGACAAAGGTGATCTTGAAATCTGGTGGATGAGAGAAATTGTTTCAGATGATTTTGCTGAAGACAGTTTTGATTATGATCCGAACAAACACATTTCCTTAACGGATGCACACCAAATCGAAAAAGATTTCGAGGAAGGTGAAGAAGTTGCTACTGAAGTTAAATTAGAAGACTTCGGCAGAAGAATGGTTCAGACGGCTCGTCAGACATTGATCCAGAAAGTAAAAGATCTTGAAAAAGATAATCTTTTCCAGAAATATAAAGACCTGGTTGGTGAAATCATCAACGGTGAAATCTACCAGGTATTGAGCAAAGAAATTTTATTGATTGATGCGGATGGTAATGAATTAGCATTGCCTAAGTATGAGCAGATCCCGAAAGACCGTTTCCGTAAAGGAGACAACGTTCGTGCGATCGTTCACCGCGTAGAAATGCACAACGGCAATCCGAAAATTATTCTTTCCAGAACATCTCCGAAATTCCTGGAGCGTTTATTTGAACTTGAAGTTCCTGAAGTTTACGATGGGTTGATTTCTATCCGCAACATTGTGCGTGAACCAGGTGAGCGTGCTAAAGTGGCTGTTGAATCATACGATGACCGTATCGATCCGGTAGGTGCTTGTGTAGGTATGAAAGGCTCCCGTATTCACAGCATTGTTCGTGAACTGGAAAACGAAAACATTGACGTAATCAATTTCACTGACAACGTTGATTTGTTTATTGCACGTGCATTGAGCCCTGCAAAAATCAGCAGCCTGAAAGTTGAAGCTGACAAAGGCCGTGCTTCTGTTTATCTGAAACCTGATCAGGTTTCTCTTGCTATCGGTAAAGGTGGCCAGAACATCAAACTTGCCAGCAAATTAGTAGGTTTGGAGATTGATGTATTCAGAGAGTTAACGGGCAATGAAGACAATGAAGATGTTGATTTAACAGAATTTGTTGACGAAATTGAAGATTGGATATTAGAAGAGTTAAAGCGTATCGGTCTGGATACAGCTAAAAGTGTATTAGCACTTAGCAAAGATGATTTAGTTCGCCGTACTGAATTGGAAGAAGAAACGGTTGAAGACGTACTTCAAATTCTTAGACAGGAATTTGAATAGAACATAATATTTGAAAAAAAAATAATAAATGGCTGAAGAAAAAATGATGCGGCTTAGCCAGGTGGCAAGGAAGTTGAATGTCGGTACATCGACAATTATAGATCACCTTTCTGCCAAGGGCTACGATATTGAGAACAACCCCAATGCCAAGATTACAGTGGATATGTACGCTGTTCTTTCAAAAGAATATGAGTCATCTGCACAGGTAAAAAAGGAGGCTGAAAGCCTTACCATTGGCAAAAAGCACATGGGTGATGTTGTTATCGATGCCGATCAGGTACACACTGCTCCGGAGCAGGAGGATGAGGACGAAATTCGTATTGTTACGAGTGCGCCGGTTGAAGCGGCTGCGCCTGAAACTACAGCAGCTCCACAAGCAGTAGAACAACCTAAAACTACAGAACCTGCTCCTGTACAGGAAGAAGATGTAAAAAATAACGTTACACTTCAGGGGCTAAAAGTATTAGGCAAAATCGACTTAAGTGCTGGTGATAAAGATTCTAAAAAATCACCTAAAGGTAAAACTGCGGAAAAACCTAAACAGGAAAAAGCTGCGGAGAAACCTAAAGAAGCAGCTCCTGTAGCTGAAGAAAAAACAGTAGCTCCGAAAGTTGAGCAGACTGTAAAAGCTGAACCAGCAAAACCAAAGACTGAAGAGAAGCCTGTAACAAAAGAACCTGTTGCTGAAAAAACAGCAGCTCCTGTTGCCGATACTACTGAAGCAGAATCTCATGCAGCCGATGAGCCTGTAGAAGTTGTTCAGGCACATGCAGACAAACTTCAGGGCTTAACAGTTCTAGGAAAGATCCAGCTTCCGGATAAAAAGAAAGAACCAACACGTGTTGCTTCTTCAGACGAAGTTGTAGATAAAAATAAAAACAAGCGCAAGCGTAAACGTCTTAACGACGGACCAGGCAAACCTGCCGGTACAAATCCAAACGGACCAAGACCACAGGGTTCTAACCCGAATGGCCCGAGACCACAAGGCGGCAACCCGAACGGACCAAGACCGCAAGGTGGTAATCCGAATGGACCAAGGCCACAAGGAGGCCCGAACAGCCGTCCGGGTGCTCCGAACCGTCCGAATGGTGGACCAAAACCTACGCTGACTAAAGCAAGCGAAAAAGGTGAAGTAACAGGCAAGCAGATTCAGGATAAAATCAAAGCTACGATGGCAAAACTATCTGGCGGCGGAACAAAATCCGGACCTGTAAACCGTGCGAAATACCGTAAAGATAAGCGTTCTGCGATGGCTGATGCCGAAGAAGAACGTTTAATGGCAGAGCAGGAAGATGCGAAGGCATTAAAGGTTACAGAATTTATTTCTGCAAGCGACTTAGCTTCTTTAATGAACGTAAGCGTGAACGAAGTAATTTCCAAATGTATGATGATGGGTATGTTCGTATCCATCAACCAACGTCTGGATGCTGAAGCGATCACCATCATCGCCGATGAATTCGGTTACGATGTAAACTTCCAGACTACAGGTGAAGAAGACGATATTACTGAGGAAGATCAGGATGATCCGAATTTACTGGTTGACCGCGCGCCGATTGTAACTATCATGGGTCACGTCGATCACGGTAAAACATCCCTGCTTGATTATATCCGTAAAACAAAAGTTGTAGCTGGTGAAGCCGGTGGTATTACGCAGCACATTGGTGCATATAACGTAATGACTGATTCAGGCAAGCCGATTACATTCCTTGATACACCAGGTCACGAAGCCTTCACAGCGATGCGTGCACGTGGTGCTAAAATCACAGATATTGTTATTATCGTTGTTGCTGCCGATGACTCGGTGATGCCGCAAACGAAAGAAGCGATCAACCACGCGCGTGTAGCGGGTGTACCGATCATCATCGCAATCAACAAAATAGATAAGCCAGCCGCTAACCCGGATAAAATCAAGGAAGAACTTTCCAAAGAAAATATTCTTGTTGAAGATTGGGGTGGTAAATACCAGTGCCAGGCAATCTCTGCAAAAGCAGGTACAGGCGTAAGCGAATTACTTGATAAAATCCTGCTTGAAGCAGAAATGCTTGAATTGAAAGCAAACCCTGATAAACGTGCCGTTGGTGCTGTTATTGAAGCGTCTCTTGATAAAGGTAGAGGTTATGTAACAAACGTATTGGTTGAAGCTGGTACGTTACGTATTGGAGATATCATTTTAGCGGGTGCACACTTCGGTCGTGTAAAAGCAATGGTTGACCATACAGGTAAAAAACTGAAAGAAGCTGGCCCGGCAATGCCTTTACAGGTATTGGGTCTGAACGGTGCGCCACAGGCGGGTGACAAGTTCCAGGTAATGGAAACAGAACGTGAAGCAAGAGAGATCTCTTCTAAACGTGAGCAGTTGATCCGTGAGCAAAGCATCCGTACCAAGAAACACATTACCTTGGATGAGATCGGCCGTCGTTTGGCGATTGGTAACTTCAAAGAACTTAACATCATCGTTAAAGCCGATGTGGATGGTTCTGTGGAAGCCTTGTCTGATTCATTATTGAAATTATCTACGGAAGAAATTCAGATCCGTATCCTGCACAAAGGTGTGGGTCAGATTTCTGAATCGGATATCTTATTAGCATCTGCATCAGATGCGATCATCGTTGCCTTCCAGGTACGCCCTTCTGCAAGTGCGCGTAAACTGGCTGAGCAGGAACAGATCGAGATCCGTATGTACTCAATCATCTACGACGCAATCAACGAAGTGAAGGATGCGATGGAAGGTATGCTTGAGCCGAAGATGGAAGAAGTTGTACTTGGTACAATTGACGTTCGTGAAGTATTCAAAATTACAAAAGTTGGTACAGTTGCCGGTGCTTATGTATCAGAGGGTATTGTTAAACGTAACAACCAGGTTCGATTGATTCGAGATGGTATCGTTATGTACACAGGTACAATCAGTGCATTGAAACGTTTCAAAGATGATGTGTCTGAAGTGAAAACTAGCTACGAATGTGGTATCAGCCTGAAAGGATACAACGATATCCAGATCGGTGACCAGATCGAAGCGTTCGAACAGAAAGAAGTTAAACGTACACTGTAACGAGTTACAGGTTTATAAAGCAGAAAGAGTCATCATGCAAAAAGCGTGATGACTCTTTTTTTATATTCTATTTTATATTGAATGTATTTCTCACAGCACCCACCCTGCCAGCAAACCGGCAATGATCAAAAATGGATGCGGGATGCGCGTAAAAAGTAAAATACACATTGTTGCCAATGCAATCGAATCATTTAAAGCAACATGTTCCCAGCTGCCTTTCTGCATGGGCAATGCAAGCATTAACGCGGTTGAGATAATAATACCGGCATTGCCGGCATTAATGCCTTCAAACGAAGCTTTTACAACTCGGTATTGTTTGATGTTTTTCCAGATCGGTGCAATAAAAAAGATCAGGATTGTTCCTGGTAAAAACACACCGAACGAGCCGATGAAACCACCTGCAATCTCTCCCACCACGCCATACTGGCGCATTGACAGTGCACCTATGTAGGATGCGAATGTAAAAACCGGACCGGGCAACGATTGTAAAAAGGCATAGCCCAACAAAAATTCACTGTGTGTTAAATAGTGTTTGAACTCCACAAACTCGGTATAGAAATAACCGATCAGTGCTTGTCCGCCGCCAAAGATCAAACTTCCGTTACGGAAAAAATTCTCAAACAGACGGATTGGTAAAGCTTGTGTGATTGTTCCAATAACTGCTGCTCCTACAAAGATACCGCCCAATAAAATAAGATTTGCCCAACGTATATTGAAAGGTGTTTTTTCTTCTTTTTCATGTTTGCCAAAACGGAACGATGTAAGGAAGCCTGAGATTAATAATATGATGGGAAACATCCAGGGAGAGGCTTTACCTAAAAAACTGATGTAAAAACAGATGCTGGCTGTAAGCACCAAAATGATAATTGCTGTTTTTGTTTTCTGAATGATGGAAATTGTTTTGACTACCGCATAGAATACAAAGCCGATCGCTATTGGTTCCAAATATTTTACAATTCCCAGATCTAAATTTTGTGCGTGGAAATAAGAAACCATGATTGCTGCTGCGGTCATAACCATAGCCGCCGGCAGCAGCCAAACAAGCACAGTGAGAAATGCCAGTCGCGGCCCTCCTATTTTAAAACCTACAGCTGTGATTGTTTGTGTAGAAGCCGGACCAGGTAGGATCTGACAGAAAGAATACAATTCCATCAACTCCGCTTCGGTCACATAAGCTCTTTTCTGAACTAGTATTTTGAAGAATATAGCTAAATGTGCCTGTGGCCCACCGAATGAAGTAAGCGACAAGACTAATACATCTCTTAGAAAAATAAGATGTCTGATGTTCTTCATTAATTCGGTTTTGGGTACGGTTCAGTAGAATTCGATGTCTAAAATACGGTTTTTCCATGAATTATCAGAACTAAATGCATTTCTGGTTCTGAGAGTACATAAAATTATGTAATTTAGAACACCGAAACCGTAAGTTAAGATGCGTATAGTAGCCGAATATCCCAGTGTAGATTTCAAGATCACAGTTTTTTCCTGGAATGGTAAATATTTATTGAAAATTGAAAAAGGAATGTTTGAACAGACCTATAAGATCAGTGAGATGGATATTTCCGGAGATGAGGAAGTTAAAAAAATCGTTGAAGACCCTATTTTTATTGAAGAAATAAAAACACGGTTCAAGAATATGAATCTGTCCCTAAACGATGCGTTGAATAGAATTTAATATTTCGTCTAAGCCTCCCCGATATAACAATTCATCTTTCTTCAATCAAACATTGTTTCTTTTTTTATTTATGTTCTTTTGTCCCCGCCTGATGCGGGATAGGCTTTGATACAAAAGAACCAAAAATCAAGGCTTATTTCAAATTGCGTTAAGAAATTTGAAATGAACCGTTGAAAATTTGCGATAGTTCAACTCTGCTTATAAAAGATTCCTTCTTACAATTCGTACGCTTGTCCGTAATCAGGTATTTCAATATTTGGGTATCCTTCTTCTTTCAGCGTTTGTTCGAAATCCAGCATACTTTGATACTCACCATGCACAAGGAATATTTTTTTAGTCTTTGACTTATCCTGGCTGCTTAAAAATTTCACCAATCCGAATTTGTCGGTATGGCCGCTGAAAATATCTGTATAGATGATCTTTGCTGATACTGGTATGGAGCGCTTTTTAAAACGTATTGTTTGCTTGCCCGCCAGTAAATCGTGGCCAATCGTGCCTTCAACCGCATACCCAACGAGTAAGATTGTACAATATGGGTTTTGTAAATTCTGCCGGATGTGATGCTGGATCCTTCCGCCCGTGATCATTCCTGAAGAAGAAAGAATAATGCAGGGCTTCATATAATTCGAAATGTTCTTACTCTCTTTAAACGTTTTGATATGATCCAGATTTTCGAAATCGAACAAATGTTCTTCCTTTTCCTTCAAGGTCTTTGCTTCCTCATTCATCAACGCATGGTACCTGGAATAAATGTTGGTACCTTCTGCAGCAAGTGCAGAATCGGTAAATACTTTAACCGGTGGCAGTTGATTTTTGAGAGCCAGTTTATGCAGCGTATATAATAAGGACTGCGTCCTGCCCAGGCTGAATGCGGGAATGATAAGGCGCCCCGGCTTGTCTACACAAGTCTCCTGTACAATGCGCCGCACAATCTCTTCCGGCGATTCGGTTTCCTTGTGTACCCGGTTTCCGTAAGTAGTTTCACACAATACATAATCTGCCTGCGGCGGCAGCTGCGGATCCGGCAACAAAGGATAATTATCTCTTCCGATGTCTCCGGAAAACAGAATGGTTTTCGTTTTGCCTTCTTCTTTCACTTTCAGAAATACACTGGCAGCACCAAGAATATGACCCACCGGAATCAGGCGAACGCTAATGCTTTCGTTGATTTCAAAATCCGTATTGAATGCAATAGATACAAAGCGGTCGACTGGCTTGTAGGAATAGTTGCCCGGACCGGAGTTTGCGATTTTCTTTTCTGCCCGTTGAATATGCGCGCCATCGGCAAATAACAATTCCGAAAGTTCGGCTGTAGGAGCTGTGGTCAAGATCTGTCCTCTATATCCGCTGCGGATCAAAGCAGGAATGTTGCCCGAATGATCTACGTGTGCGTGTGTTAAAATTACCAGGTCAATCTCAGAAGCTTCAAAAGGAAACAAGGCCCCGGTAACTACTTTATGACGTTCAGAAAAATCAGATCCGCAATCAATTAATATCTTGTAACCAACAGATTCCAACAAATACATACTTCCCGTTACTTTCCTGGCTGCACCCCAAAATGTTAGTTTCATCGATTCTGTTTAAACTTAGATTAACTTTTGTCTATTGCTTTACACACAAAGATGGTACAAGGTACTTAGATTTGTTCTTAATTTATAGATTCATCTGATATTCATTTGTCAATAGCAAATGAATTAGTAATTTGAGGCGTTATTTAAGTTTGCTATGTCAACACTTCCAGGTTCAAAAAATCACGGCCACCAAAAACTCACTGCAGCAGGTTTATTAATTTCATTAGGAATCATATATGGCGATATAGGAACTTCGCCATTGTATGTAATGAAAGCTATTGCAGGAGACCGGGTAATTTCTGAAGCATTGATTCTGGGAGGATTGTCCTGTGTATTCTGGACATTGACACTTCAGACTACAATCAAATATGTAATTATTACCCTTCGTGCTGACAACAAAGGTGAAGGTGGTATTTTTTCATTATTTGCATTAATCAGAAGAAGAAATCCAAATTTAGTCTGGCCTGCCATGATTGGCGGGGCAGCATTGCTGGCCGATGGCATTATCACGCCACCAATTTCTGTCTCTTCTGCCATTGAAGGTTTAAAGATCTACGACAAGGATCTCAATACCATCCCGATCGTTATTGCTATTCTACTTTGTTTATTCCTGGTACAGCGTTTCGGAACAAACATCGTTGGAAAGTTCTTCGGACCAATCATGTTTATTTGGTTCTTTATGCTGGCAGCTTTAGGCTTAAATGAATTGCTTCTTAATACAGAAGTTTTGAAAGCCTTAAATCCGGTTTATGCTTTCAGATTATTAACGGAATATCCAGGTGGATTCTGGTTGCTAGGTGCAGTATTCTTATGTACTACTGGTGCGGAAGCTCTCTATTCAGACCTGGGCCATTGCGGCAGACCGAATATCCGCATCAGCTGGATCTTTGTTAAAATAGCTCTTATATTGAATTACTTCGGACAAGGTGCATGGATATTAAACCAAAAGGGTTTTGTTTTAGATACAAATCCGTTTTTCGGAATCATGCCCGACTGGTTTGTTTTCTATGGAATCGTCATCGCAACAATGGCTGCGATCATTGCATCACAAGCATTGATTAGTGGTTCATATACATTGATCAGTGAAGCGTTGCGCTTAAATTTATGGCCTAAGGTCCGGATTAAGTACCCAACGATTAAAAAAGGTCAGCTGTTTATTCCCAGCACAAATATCATGATGCTGTTCGGCTGTATCTTCGTAGTTCTTGTTTTCAAGGAATCTAATCACATGGAAGCGGCTTATGGTTTAGCCATCAGTATAACCATGATGATGACAACGTTACTTTTAACATATTACTTATTGATTATACAACGTCTGTCGTTTATCTGGGTAGGATTATTCTTCCTGATCTATTCTATCATTGAAGTTTCATTCCTGGTAGCCAACTTAGAAAAATTTTTCCATGGCGGATACTTTACATTAATCGCCGGTGGTATGCTTATGTTTGTTATGGCTGTTTGGTATACGGCACACAGAATTAAGAGAAGGCTTACGGAATATGTAAACATACAGGATTACTTCCCGCTGATCAAAGAATTAAGTGAAGACACTTCCATTCCAAAATATTCAACCCATCTGATTTACTTAACCGGCGCCGATAACTATACGCAGATTGAATCGAAGGTTATGTATTCCATTTTCCAGAAACAGCCTAAACGTGCTGATATATACTGGTTCCTGCATATCGATGTTGTTGACGAACCATACACGATGGAATATAAGGTACGCACCATGTTGCAGGACGATGTGATCCGTATTGATTTCAAATTGGGTTTCCGGGTTGAACACCGCATCAATTTATTCTTCCGGAAAGTGGTTGAAGACATGGTTAACAGTAAAGAAGTTGACTTTACTTCACGTTACACCTCTCTAAACAAGCGCAATCTGATCGGTGATTTCCGCTTTGTTGTGCTTGAAAAACATTTAAGCAGTGATAACGACCTGAGTGCGATTGAACAATTTGCCATGGATTGGTATTTCCTATTAAAACATATTTCCATTTCTGAATCCAGTGCCTTTGGGTTAGATACCAGTTCAATTACCGTGGAGAAAGTACCGATGGTGATAACCCCGATGGAAGCATTCCAGTTAAAACGCATCTATTAATAGTAGAATATGAAACCGCAAAAGATTGTTCTGCTTGTTGCCTTTTTCCTCTTTGTCGGCATTATGATTTGGTTCACGGTTGATTTTATGTCGCGCACAACCCCACCCTGGGAGCGAAAAAAAGACAGTACCTTTGTAAACAAGTATAAAATCCAGTATAACGAGAAACTGGGCTTGAAAAACATTGATTCATTAAAGAAAGCCCGGGAAGGGAAATAAAAATATCAGTTTGAGAACCCAAAAACGGCCGTTGAGATAATTTCTCAACGGCCGTTTTTCATTTATAGAGGTGAAATCTACGCTAGTTAAATGTATTCAGGCATTATTTTCATCAATTGCATTATACTAAGTTTTATTTTAACCCTTGTTAAGACAATTTTTCATACTTTTTTACAAAATAGCTTACATTTTGATACCATTTTTTAAAAAAAGTATTGTTTTTAAATAAAATGGGGTTAGTTTTGAAGTGTAATTGAAAAACGAACCAATTACCAATTAAAAATTCTATAACTAACCCTTTTGAATTATGATAAAAAAATTCGCCCCACTAATTGTACTTCTAGCAGTTTGCGCGCTAGCTTTATTTAATCAGGGAGTTCCATCCTCAATCCCGACTGAAGGGTTAAATTCAGGTGATATTGCCTGGATGCTTACTTCAGCAGCCTTTGTATTGCTTATGACTCCAGGTCTGGCATTCTTCTATGGCGGTATGGTGAATCCTAAAAACGTTATTTCTACTATGATGCAAAGCTTCGTAGCCATGGGTGTTATCAGCATTCTTTGGGTAGTTGTAGGCTTTAGTATGGCGTTTGGAACAAGTAAAGGAATCGAGATTGGCGGAAATTACTACGGCCTTTTCGGTAACCCGATGTCATTCTTCATGTTTAATGGTGTTTTAGAACACGAACCATGGAGCCTGGCAACATCTATTCCATTTGTTTTATTCGCGTTCTTCCAATTGAAATTTGCGGTAATCACACCAGCACTTTTCACAGGATCTTTCTCTGAAAGAATTCGCTTCAAATCATATATCATCTTCATGATTCTGTTCTGTTTATTCATCTATGCTCCAATCGCACACTGGACATGGCACCCAGACGGATTCCTATTTGGGATGGGCGTTCTTGACTTTGCCGGTGGTACAGTAGTACACATTTCTGCAGGTTGTGCTGCTTTGGCAGGTGCTTTATATTTAGGTAAAAGAAAAGACAGCAATCACCCAACAGCAATCAACGTTCCATACATCTTATTAGGTACTGGTTTACTTTGGTTCGGATGGTTTGGTTTCAACGCAGGTTCTGCGGTAGGTGCTTCTGCATTGGCAGCTTCTGCTTTCGCTGCTACAAACGTTGCAGCAGGTGCTGCAGGTATTGCATGGTTATTTGTTGAAGCTGCACGTGGTAAAAAACCTTCTGCAATGGGCTTCTGCATTGGTGCTGTAGTTGGTCTTGTTGCCATCACTCCTGCTGCTGGTTTCGTAACTGTTTCACAAGCATTATTCATTGGTACAGTTGCAAGTATGATTTCTGCTGCTGCAATTGTTCTTTTAGCTAAAACTTCAATTGTTGATGATACATTGGATGTATTCCCTTGTCATGGTGTAGGTGGTATGACTGGTATGATCATGACAGCTTTATTTGCTTCTGCTGCAGTAAACTCTGTAGTACTTCCTGAAGAACAAGGTTGGTTCATCACTGGTGATTCTACTTTATTCATTAAACACCTTATTGCATTAGTTATTGTAGTTGTATATTCTTTAGTTGGTGCATACATCTTGTTATTCCTTACTGACAAAATCTCTCCTTTAAGAGTAACTGCTGAAGAAGAAGATCTGGGATTGGATGTAACTCAACACGATGAGAAATTCGTAATCGCTGATTTAGTAAAAAAATAATATCTTTTTTTTATAACGAACCGAAAGAGAGACGCTGCCCCTGCGTCTCTCTTTTTTATTTTAAGCACGTTCCATTCTTCCTGAATTACTCTTTTTCTCTTTGGCTTTACATTGATTTGCGTATTTTTACTCTATGAGAATAGTGGTTATTGGTACCGGCAATGTTGCCTTCCACCTTATACAAGCTTTTAGCAAATCAACGGCATCCATCTTTGTACATGGACGTAATAAAACTGCTCTCAAACTGCTGTATGGCGAATTCCCTTCCATTACCATTCTTTCGGATCATGATCTCACACCTCTGAATGCGGACCTGGTTATCATCAGCGTAAAAGATGACGTAATCAATGATGTGCTGACACAATATGTCTATTCAGGCGCATCACTTGTGGTTCACACTTCCGGTACACAAACTTTTACCAATACAGCGCACCACAGCAACCTGGGTGTATTCTATCCATTACAAACGTTCAGCAGAACAAGTATTGTACAATGGCACAATACTCCTTTGTTGATTGATGCTTCTTCCGAAAACAATCTTCAGATTCTTGAAAAAGCTGCCGGATTACTACACGCTCCTTATTTTGAAACCAATGCTGAACAGCGCCGGTACATTCATCTGGCAGCCGTGCTAACCAGTAACTTTGCCAATCATTTGCTAGGCCAGGCAGCAACACTGCTTCAAAAGCATTCCATTGATTATCATATTCTTCAGCCTTTGGTTGAAGCCACCATCCGCAAAGCGTTTACCAAACACCCGTACGAGGTACAAACCGGACCAGCGATACGCAACGATCAGTCTACGCTGGACAAACACCTTGCACTATTAATAAATGAACCACTGCTTCAAAAAATTTACAATAACATAAGCGAAAGCATACAGAAAACAGGTAATTTAGAGACGAATTTATAAGTTGATATGGCAGAATTTTCAGAAATAAATACATTCATTTTTGATGTTGACGGTGTACTTTCAGATGGCAGTGTGATTGCTTATGAATCCGGTGAACAGGTACGTCGTTTCTATGTGAAAGATGGTTACGCAATTGAGAAGGCTTTAGCTGCCGGTTATCATATTGTTATTATCAGTGGTGGCGAGCAGGAAAGCGTGCGCAAACGCCTGAAGTTTCTGGGCATTACAGATGTGTTCCTGGGCGTAAAAGATAAACTGGCCTTGTTTTCAGACTACACAAAAACACGCCACATAGATCCAGCAAACATTTTATACATGGGCGATGATATTCCCGATTATAAAATGCTGCAATTGGTTGGCCTGCCAACATGCCCTGCTGATGCTTCTATTGATATCAAACCGATCTGCAAATATGTGTCACCTTTTGATGGCGGCAAAGGCGCCGTGCGCGATGTTATTGAAAAGGTAATGCGTGCACAAGGCAAGTGGCATCCACAACTCTGGTAATGTAATAGATGAGTGCATCCAAAAAACATATCAAAAAATCTGTATTCGCTTTTTTAAAGTTAATACGAACCTTCAATTTGATTATTCTGGCGCTTACTCAATATATGTGCCGCTACTTTATCATAGGTGGGGGCCATGATTCTATTTTAACTATTGCGAAGGACTGGAAGTTTTTTCTGCTGGTTTTATGTACCGTTTTTGTTGCTGCCGCAGGTTATATCATCAATGATTATTATGATATAAAAATTGACCTGATCAACAAACCTAAGCGCGTAGTGCTTGGCAACATTCTGCACAGAAGAATTGCCATGATCTCTCATTTTATACTGAACACACTTGCATGCCTGCTGGCACTATTCCTGGGCTGGAAGATCTTTGCCATCATTGCCGGGACTACCGTGCTGATGTGGTTTTATGCCAACCAGCTTAAACGTACTGCCCTTGTAGGGAACCTTCTAATCTCAGTATTAACCGGCCTGTCGGTTTTTCTGCCAGCCTTCCTCTATCACCCAACCGAAGCAACGCTATCCTTTTATGCCTGTTTCGCTTTCTTTATTTCATTGATCCGTGAAATCATAAAAGACATGGAAGATGTGAAAGGCGACGAGGAATTCGGTTGCAGAACCCTACCAATTGTGTGGGGAATCAGAAAAACAAAAATGTTTATTTATACAGTCAGCCTGACGTTTCTTGTTTCATTGAGTTATATGCTTTTCTATGCCAACACATCTCTACAATTTTATTTTTTAGCTTTACCCGGCCCATTATTCATCTGGCTGCAGGTACAATTAGCCAAGGCCGATACCAGCGTTCAGTTTTTACAATTGAGCCATTTATGCAAATGGATCATGGTGGCTGGTGTTTTCAGCATGGTTTTATTATAAAAAAAGCTGTTTTTCAGCCATTTTGTCCATTTTTCCTATATTTTCCTTTTTCAACAAGTAGCATCGAAACGTTTAAATTTGCTTATATTTGCCACTTAATTACGTTTCATGCAGACTTCACCAACCACAAAAGTCGCACTATTTGCATCCGGATCAGGTACTAATGCTCAACGCATTATAGATTATTTTAAGGACAACAAATCCATTGAGATTTCCATGTTGCTTTCGAATAACCCGGAAGCTTATGCGTTAACACGTGCTCAGCATGCAAATGTGCCAACCCGTGTTTTTACCAAAGCCGAATTTAAAGATTCATCTGTGATTGTTGATGAACTAAAAGCTGCAGGTATTTCATGGATCATTCTGGCAGGTTTTCTATGGCTGATTCCCAAGCATCTGATCCAGGCATACCCTGTATCTATGCTGAACATACACCCGGCACTACTGCCCAACTTTGGCGGCAAAGGCATGTACGGCATGCACGTTCATAAAGCAGTGATTGAAACGGGTGCAAAGCAAACAGGTATAACCATTCATAAAGTGAACGAAGAATACGACAAAGGTGAAATCGTTTTTCAGGCAGCCTTTGATGTATTGCCTACTGATACGCCTGAAACAGTCGCTGAAAAAATTCATGCCCTGGAGTATGAGCATTTCCCAAGAATAATTGAAGAACAAATAATAAAATTAAAATAAATATCATCCTATCCGATCATGGCAAGCAAAAAGATCAAATCTGCATTAATATCTGTTTTCTATAAAGATAATCTTGATTCATTAGTTAAGAAACTTCATGCAAATGGAGTAACTATATATTCTACAGGTGGCACACAAAGTTTTATTGAAGGACTTGGCGTACCTGTTGTAGCTGTTGAAGACCTTACGGGTTACCCTTCTATCCTGGGCGGCAGAGTAAAAACGTTGCACCCGAATGTGTTCGGTGGTATTCTTAATCGCCGTGAAAACACAAGTGACCAGGCTGAAATTGCCCAGTACAAAATTCCTGAAATTGACCTGGTAATTGTAGACTTATATCCGTTTGAAGAAACAGTAGCTTCAGGTGCAGAAAAACAAGCAATCATTGAAAAGATTGATATCGGCGGCGTATCATTGATCCGTGCAGCTGCAAAGAACCACAAAGATGTTGTGATCCTTGCTTCAAAAGAACAATACGGTGTGTTGGAATCTATCCTGGATGCAAAAGACGGAGCAACAGATCTTGAAGACCGTTTCAAATTTGCCGGAGAAGCTTTTGACATCACTTCTCATTACGATACAGCTATTTACCGCTGGTTTGCCGGTGATGACATCACTGGTTTCAAACACAGCATACGTACTTCACAAACATTGCGTTACGGCGAAAACCCACATCAGGCTGGTACTTTCCATGGTGACCTGAATGCTATGTTTGACAAACTTAACGGAAAAGAATTATCCTACAACAACCTGCTTGATGTAGATGCAGCCGTAAGCCTGATTGATGAATTCACAGACACGACCTATGCCATTTTAAAACATAACAATGCCTGCGGTATCGCTACTGCAAAGACTGGTAAAGAGGCGTATTTAAAAGCGTTATCATCTGATCCGATCTCTGCATTCGGCGGTGTAATCATTACAAATACAAAAGTAGATAAAGCTACTGCTGAAGAGTTGCACAAATTATTTTTTGAAGTATTGATCGCAACAGAATACGACCAGGATGCTTTGGAATTATTGAAAGAAAAGAAAAACAGAATTCTGTTATTACGCAAGCCGGTTACATTCGCGAAAAAACAATTCAAAACATTATTGAATGGTGTAATTGAGCAGGACGTTGATTCTAAGACAGAGACGCTTGAAGATTTTAAAACAGTTACAGATCGCGAGCCAACAATGGAAGAAAAGAAAGCAATGTTGTTTGCGAACAAGCTGGTTAAACATACAAAGTCAAATGCAATTATTTTTGCAACAGAAGATCACATGATCTCCAGCGGCGTAGGACAAACATCAAGAGTAGATGCATTGAACCAGGCAATTGAAAAAGCAAAATCATTCGGCTTCAGTCTTAAAGGTGCGGTGATGGCATCCGATGCGTTCTTCCCGTTCCCGGATTGCGTTGAAATTGCAAACCTTGCCGGCATTACAGCCGTAATACAGCCGGGCGGCTCAATCAAGGATAAAGAATCTATTGACTATTGCAACAACCATAAGATGGCGATGGTCTGCACAGGCTTCCGTCATTTCAAACACTAGTCAGTTTATAATAATTCATGGATATTTATAGGAGATATCAATAAAATTTGTAATTTAAAGAGTTAATATTCATAGAACTTTAGGAGATATACACATGGGAATGTTTGATTTTTTCACGAGCGATATTGCGATAGATTTAGGTACAGCAAACACTCTGATCATATATAAAGATAAGATTGTAGTTGATGAGCCTTCTATCATTGCCCTGGATAAGGTTTCGGGCAAAGTAAAAGCAATCGGTCGTGAAGCCATGCAGATGCATGAAAAAACACACGAAAACATTAAAACCATTCGTCCGCTGAAAGATGGTGTAATTGCCGATTTCCACGCTGCGGAAGAAATGATACGTGGTTTAATAAAATTGATTGATAAAGGTAAGAGCTTCCTTGCTCCTACGTCCTACCGCATGGCGATCTGTATTCCTTCAGGTATTACTGAAGTTGAAAAAAGAGCGGTACGTGACTCTGCTGAACACGCAGGTGCAAAAGAAGTATACATGATCTACGAACCAATTGCAGCTGCGATTGGTCTTGGTATTGATATTGAACAACCGATCGGCTCTATGATTGTAGATATCGGTGGTGGTACTACTGAGATTGCAGTTATCGCTTTATCTGGTATTGTTTGCGAACAGTCTATCCGTATTGCCGGTGATGTATTCAGCAAAGACATTCTGGATTACATGCGTCGTCAGCACAACTTACTTATTGGTGAGCGTTCTGCAGAGCGTTTGAAAATTGAAGTAGGTTCTGCATTAACAGAATTAGATAATCCCCCTGAAGATTTCGAAATCCGCGGTCGTGATTTGATGACAGGTATTCCGAAAGTAATTAAAGTTTCTTATTCTGAAATTGCGTTTGCACTTGACAAATCTGTTTCTAAAATTGAAGAAGCTGTTTTAAAAGCATTGGAGATTGCTCCGCCGGAATTGTCTGCTGATATTTATGACAATGGTATCCACTTAACCGGTGGTGGTGCATTGTTAAGAGGTCTGGACAAGAGATTGGCTATGAAAACAAAACTTCCTATCCACGTGGCTGAAGATCCATTGCGTGCCGTTGTTAAAGGCACTGGTATTGCAGTGAAAGATGTAAAAAGATACCGTGCTGTATTGATGGTTTGATTTATCTAATACAACATGTATCGCTTACTCCAATTTATATATAACCTAAGAGTGTTCCTGGCATTTATATGCCTGGAACTCTTTTGTTTTGTATGTATTGTAAATTACAACCCATACCAAGGTGCAGCTTATTTCAGCACATCGAAAAACGTAGTCGGTAAAGTATTGGAAGTCGACAAATCCATTACGGGCTACTTTAATCTGAAAGAAATAAACGAACAATTAGCTACTGAAAATGCCAGCCTTCAGAATCAACTGCGCCAGGCTTTACAGGTTAATAAACTCGGTTATGATACTGCTGCATCCGTGTTGAGAAAGAATCAGTACACGTTTTCTGTTGCCCGCGTTATCAATAACAGCACCATCTACGCCAACAACTATTTTACGCTGGATAAAGGTCTTGAAAATGGTTTAGCCGTGGGCATGGGGGTTGTATCGCCTAACGGTGTTGCAGGACAAATTAAAGCCTGCTCAGAACATTATTCAACTGCTATTTCTGTACTGAATACAAAATGGTCTGTTTCGGCGCACATAAAAAATACAAAGGCAGACGGTATTATTCAGTGGGAAGTTAACGGACCACATACTGTTAAATTTACCAACGTCGGCAGACACCACAAAATAAAAGTTGGCGACTCCATTGTTACATCCGGCTACAAAGAATCTTTATTCCCTGAAGGGATATTAATCGCAACCATCACCAATGTGAATGATGAGGGTGGTGCTTACTGGAACATAGATGCTAAGCTCGCTACAGATTACACAGCCATGGACTATGTTTTCGTAATCAATAATATATTAAAAGTAGAAAAGGATAGTCTTGAAGCTACATTCAAAAAAGAATTGAAATAATGAATGTCATTGACGTACTAAAACAATTAATTCAGGCAGTACTTATTTATCTGATCCAGGTACTTGTTTTCAGAACTACATCCCTTTGGGATGTTGCTGCTTGTTTTATTTATGTTGGCTTCCTGATCCAGCTTCCATTCTATATTCCGAGAATGTTGTTGTTATTTATAACCTTCTTTTATACCTTCTCCATTGATATATTCTTCAATACACCGGGGGTACATACCGCTGCAGCCTTATTGATCATGCACATCCGCCCGTCCGTTATAAAATTGCTGAGCCCGCAAGGCGGCTATGAATCGGTAGAATCGGTAAACATCTACAACATGGGTATTCAATGGCATTCAGCTTATGCCTTCATTTTAATTTTCATACATACCACGGTTGTTTTTGTTATTGAATCATTAGGGTCCGTGGGTTTCGGAACAACCTTGCTTAAAATATTTTCCACTTCCATTCTAACGCTGATAACGGTATTGCTTTACCAGTTTTTATTCTTGTATAAACATAATTCACGTTAAGTATTATGCAGGAAAGAAAATTTGTTATCAATGCAATCATCATTGCCATCGGATTAATTTACGTTATCCGGTTATTTTTTCTTCAGGTACTGGATTCTTCCTACAAGATAGAAGCGGAAATAAACGCCATTGAAAAAGTTGTGGATTACCCCTACAGAGGCTTGATCTATGACCGCCATGGCGACCTGCTCGTTTTCAATACACCTGTTTTTGATATCACAGTTGTTACCAAAGAATTTAAACTTACTGATACATTATTATTCTGCCAGCGCTTTGGGATAAGCAAAGAAGAGTTCATCACAAAAATGAAGGACATCAAAAATCCCATCAAAAACAGGGGCTACAGCCGCAATAAACCTCAGACGTTATTTAAACAATTATCGCTTGAAGATTTTGCTCATGTGCAGGATTACATGAATGACTATCCGGGCCTGTATACACAAGCCCGGACCATCCGTTCCTACTCATACCCATCTGCAGCAAATGCCCTTGGCTATATTGGTGAGATCAGCCCTAAAGCACTGGAAAAGCAAAAAGACGGCTATTACAAACAAGGTGATTATATCGGTATCAGCGGTATAGAATTGTTTTATGAAAATGAACTCCGCGGCAGACGGGGTGTAAAATACATCATGAAAGATGTGCACGGTGTTCAGAAAGGTTCATACCGCGGCGGTGCATACGATACGATTTCTGCTCCGGGAGAAAACCTGACGTCAACCATCGATATTAAGCTACAGCAGTATGGCGAGCTTCTTCTGCAGAATAAAATAGGCAGCGTTGTTGCGATTGAGCCAAGCACCGGCGAGATTCTTTCTTTCATTTCGTCTCCATCCTATGATCCAAATTTTCTGACTGGGAGAAAATTTTCGGAGAACTACGTTGTTCTTGAAAAAGATCCTTACAAACCTTTATTCAACCGGCCTTTGATGGCCATGTATCCGCCGGGTTCAATCTTCAAACTCGCACAGGCTGCTATTGCCCTGGAAGAAGGCGTGATTACAGATCACTCCCGTTTTCCGTGTGATAAATCGCTGGTAAATTGCCACGACCACCCGAGTCCGCAGGATTTACGCGGAGCGATACAATGGTCTTGCAACCCGTATTTTTATATGGTGTTTAAAAAGATGATCAGCCAGGATAAAAACCCGAATAAATTTAAAGACACGGAAGCGAATTTTGATGTATGGCGTAGCCACATGCTTACCTTTGGTTTTGGCCAGAAAATGCTGGTGGATCTTCCGAATACAAAGAGCGGCAACATCCCGAGCAATGCTTATTACGATAGGGTTTACGGTGATCTGCACTGGAAATTCTCAACCATTTATTCATTAAGTATTGGTCAGGGTGAGATCAACGTTGTGCCTATTCAAATGGCGAATATGGCTGCACTGATTGCCAACAAAGGCTGGTACATCACACCACACCTGATCAAATCAATCGGAAAAGACAAACACATTCTGGAAGAATATAAAAACAGACATGTAACTTCTGTAGATCCTAAACATTTCCAACCGGTGATTGATGGTATGGAACAGGTGGTTTTGGCAGGAACGGCTTCCTGGTTAAAAATAAAAGATATTGAGATTTGCGGTAAAACAGGTACAGCTGAAAACCCGCACGGAGACGACCACTCTGTATACATTGCGTTTGCGCCTAAAGACAATCCTAAAATTGCCATTGCTGTATATGTTGAAAATGCCGGCTTTGGTGCAATGACAGCTGCTCCGATCGCGCATTTGATGATTGAGAAATATCTTAAAGATACGATTACAAGACCGCCTTTGGAAAAAATGGTTTTAGATAAAAATTTACTGCATAAAGTTAAAACAAAACCATAATGCGTTCAGACGATAAAATAAATCTAACCAATAACGTAGACTGGATCACCATTGGTTTTTACGTCCTGTTTGTACTTTTAGGATGGCTGAATATCTATGCAGTTGTGTATGATCCGGAGGCCGTTACCACCATCTTTGATTTCTCCATCAATTCCGGAAAACAATTGATGTGGATCGGCGGTGCCTTTATAATCATTATCTCCATTCTGGTGATTGATTATAAATTTTATTCGGCATTCTCCTATGTCTTCTATGTTGTTTCCATGCTGGTTTTGTTGCTCACCATTTTTATGGGTACGGAAGTAAACGGTTCAAAATCGTGGCTTGACCTGGGTTTTGTACGTGTACAGCCAGCAGAATTTGCAAAATTTACAACCGCGCTGGCGCTGGCGCGTATGCTGGGCTCCATTCATTCCAACATTGATCATTTGGAAACATTGGCAAAAGCATTGATGTTGCTGGCCATTCCCTGTGCATTGATATTACTGCAGAACGAAACCGGTGGTATGCTTGTATTCTCG
This sequence comes from Cytophagaceae bacterium, assembly GCA_021151805.1. Classification (GTDB taxonomy): domain Bacteria; phylum Bacteroidota; class Bacteroidia; order Cytophagales; family Cytophagaceae; genus Cytophaga. The sequence continues at coordinate 43,743 of JAGKWN010000018.1, forward strand.
GCCTTCGTACTGGTATTGTACCGGGAAGGTTTACCGGGCACATTACTATTGATCGGTGTATTTGTTACGCTTTTATTCGTACTGACACTTGCCATTGGAGTAAAACCAATCATCATTGGTCTTGCTGTTCTATTCTCCATCATCATTTTATATTTTATTATTAACAGACTGCGCATGACACGCAAACAGCTGACCAACCGGATTCTGGTCTTCCTGTTTATTTTTGGTATGAGCTGTGCATTTGTATTCGGTGTACACAAAATATTCTTTGAAATTCTACAGGAACACCAACGGAACCGGATCATGGTATTGTTTGATACGCAGCTGGACATCCGCGATAAAGGGTATCACTTACACCAATCAAAAATTGCTATTGGCTCGGGTGACTTTTTCGGTAAAGGCTTCCTTGAAGGCACACAAACCAAGTTTGATTTCGTTCCTGAACAAAGTACAGACTTTATCTTCTGCACCATCGGTGAAGAACACGGTTGGTTTGGCAGTACGATTCTTATTGCCTTGTATGTACTTTTCATGATGCGCCTGGTATTCCTGGCAGAGCGACAGAAAGATCGTTTCTCACGCATCTATGGCTACAGCGTGGCCAGCATTATCCTTTTCCACTTCATGGTAAATATTGGCATGACGATCGGGCTATTCCCTGTAATTGGTATTCCATTACCATTCTTCAGCTACGGCGGATCTTCGTTATGGTCGTTCACCATTTTATTATTTGTGTTCCTGAAGCTTGATTCGCACCGCGGACAGGTACTGGCAGGACATTAAAAAAATTCTTAACCACAAGAAAAGTAAAGGCCGCAAGATTTAAATTCTTTTGCGGCCTTTACTTTTTTATCTCCCGTGCATTGCAGTTAAATTATTATTATTGAAAAATACCTGGAGCGGCCAACGAACGCCTGTTTAAATAAAAGAGCCGATGGTGCTAATTAGCGCCATCGGCTCTTTTATTATGTCATTATTTTTATTCTTAATAAAACTTCCGCTGAATAATCTGGAAGAATTCGTTTAACTCTTCTGAGCTGCCATCCCACTTATTCTTTTTGCTGAATTTTTCAATCAATAAATTCTTTGCTGTATCAAAATCAGAGCATTCCTCGATCAATGATAAAGCTTCGTTGTATTCAATTACTTTACCATCAAACAACACATTGATAAATAAAAATTTCAAATTAAGCGGAATGGAAGATTTTATATCTTCAATTTTACTTTTGCTTAAACGTTCAGCAATAGAATTGCCGGCCTGTGAAGGCTGTTGTTTTAGTTTTTCGTTTAAGGTAAGTTCTTTGGTAAATGTCTCATTCAGTCGGCTGCCCTCTATTGGTCTGTTTACCGGCAAAGGTTTCGGTTGCTCTTCAACTTTTGCAGGTTCGGGAACAACTTTTTTAACCAGGTTCTCTACTGTTGGCTGCTGAGAAGCTGCTACAGGCAAGGTAAGCTTTAATAACTGGTTGAATTTATCGACAACCGGATCCGAATATTGCACCACATGTTGACGGGAAACGACCGATTTATAAGCATCCACAAGATCTTTTTTGGAAACTGTTTCGCCGTGGTAACCTTCAACCTTATCCAGCCAAAGCTGAATCGTGTCTTTATATAATTTAAAGAATTTTTGTTTGTCTGCCAGATCTGCTTTAGAAATCCGGTCCGTTTTACTAAGCTCCTGCTCAATAAATTCGGCCGGATTCAGTAAATAGGTAAGTGTATCAACGATACTTTTTTGAACAAGAGGTTTGAAAAATTCTTTTCTGACAGCAATGTGTCTGGAAACCTTATTGACAAATGATTTTAAAGCAAGAGCTACTTCTTCTTCTTCATAATTGAAATACGGACTTCTCAACCGGCTGATTTCTTCTTTCCACCGATCGAATAAATTCATCAGTATGAAAAAATTCAATTGCTCTATTTCCGTAAAACGGACGATTTCCTCTCCTTTAATTACCTCTTTTGAAGAAAAAAACTCATTTACAAGTTTTTCAGAAAGAGCAACTCCATAAGATTGTATCGTCGGTTTATCTAATTGAAGTTGGCTCATATTCTCGAAATCATTTTATGTTTATCAAAGTTACATTAGAAGATTCAATTTTGAAAAAATCTACCTCATTAGTTCTCGAATAAATTGATCCTAAAATGCCTATATTCAAAATAAATTTAACTAAATACCATAAACTAATTGTAAATTCGTTTTCTATAAAGGTCTAAATTTAAACTCCATGCGCCTTTTTATTTGTTTCATTCTGCTATTCCATTCTTTTAGCAGTTTGCTTGGTCAAACAAACTCCAACATCCCTTTGGGAGTCTGGCGTACGCATTTGCCAACCAGCAGTACAACTACCATCTCTTTATTCAAAAATAAAATTTATACAGGCTCCCCTGTAAGTAGTTTTACCTATGATTTATCAGATAACCACCTTGCACCTTTATCAAGAATTGATGGATTGACCAGCAGTAATATTTCTGTTATCCGCTTCAGTGAAACTGCGGGTTATGGCATCATTGGTTATATGGATGGCAATATTGATATTATTCAGGATGGCATCATTAAAAATTTTGATGATGTATTCCGCTCTTCCATGGCCGGTACAAAAAACATCAACAACATTACCCTGTATAAAGATCTGGCTTTTCTTTCCTGCGATTTTGGCGTTACCATTATCAATATTCCCAAAAATGAAATTGTAGAATCCTGGCTGAATTTAAGTACAGGCGGCATGCAGAACAAAGTATACGGCTGTGTATTGAACCAGGCCAAAGACTCCGTTTTTCTTGCAACAGAAAATGGTATGTTAAGTGCTCCATATGATAAACCGGGTATCAATTTAATGGATTTTACTAACTGGCATTCTTATACAAATATATCTACAACACATACCCGCTCAGTAGGCCAGTTAAACAATAACATCTATGCTGCAGTATCCGGAGAAGGTGTGTACCTGTTAACAGGCACTACCTGGCAAAACATCGGCATCTCTTTAACAAGCGGGCAGATTTGCTGGAATTTAACAGCGTCTCAAAATAAACTCCTGCTCGCTGCCGATACAAAAGTGTACGCGATCAGTAGCCCGGCCAGCTTCAGCACGATCATCAACAATGCTTCCATCACTGATGCGCATGATGCTGTCTATGATCCAAGCGGAAATATTTGGGTGGCAGACTCTACACGCGGCTTATACAAATTTAACGGACAAGACCTGGTGCAATACAACTTAAATGGTCCATTAAATGCGTCAACATTCAATCTGTATTATTATAACAACATCATGCTGGCCAATTGCGGAGGCTATGATAATACTTTTTTTAACCTATATCGGGCACATGGTTTTTATGAATTTCAGAATCAAAACCAATGGATGAATTATGCATGGAACATCAATTATCCGCCCAATACGCTTGATAACATCAATGCAACGTATAACCCCTTTGATGACACATTGTATGTGGGTCATTTTGGATATGGCCTCATCTGCCACAAAAAACCTGACACCTTTATCAAGTACACAAAAGCCAATAGTCCACTAACAACCGACTACGTAACAGGTCTGGATACCGACAAAAAAGGTACTGTATGGCTGGCCAACTATGGCGTATCTGCCTTTCAGCCTGCGATTTTTTCTAAAGATAAATCTGGCAACTGGACCAGCTACGTACTTTCAAACAAACAGGAGAACCGATCAATTTTGCAATTAAAAATTGACTCGTCGGGAAATAAATGGATGCGTTATGGCAATAACGGACTTGATAATGCTTTGATGGTTTTTAATGAACAGACCGGGCAAGAGCGATACTTTACTACTTCAAGCGCTGGCGGCAATCTGCCGAGCAACAAGATCAATTGCATTGAAGTAGATAAAAAAGGTGTTGTATGGATCGGCAGCGACCAGGGACTTTCTGCATTCTATGAACCATCCAAAGCGTTTACCGGATCTTTCTCTGCTCCTATTTATAATGGTTTTGGCGTATTATTCGACAAAAGTGTTACCTGTATTAAAGCTGATGGAGGAAACAGAAAGTGGGTAGGCACAACAGAAGGCTTATGGTTGTTTGAAGATGATTTCAGCAAATACATACACTATTTTACCATTGACAATAGCCCTTTGTATTCAAACAATATTATTGATGTTGACATTCATGATATAACCGGTGAAGTATTTATTGCAACCGATAAAGGAATTATTTCTTACCGCGGAGATGCTACTGCAGATCATACCGATTTCAGTCAGGCAAAGATCTTTCCAAATCCGGTGCGGCCAGGCTTTTCCGGTGTGATCACCATTGAAGGCTTGCAGGATAACGTGCGTGTAAAAATTACTGATATGCAGGGCATGCTCTATTATGAAACCCCAACACATGGCGGCACAGCAACGTGGAACCTGATCAACTACGCTGGTGTTAAAGCTGAATCCGGGATGTACCTGGTATTCGCAACAACCAATAAAGGCGAAGAAAAATTTGTTGGTAAAATAGCCATCATTCAGTAATGCTTCACAAAACAAAAGGTATTGTTTTAAACTATATTAAATACAGCGATACATCTATTATTGCTAAAATATATACAGAAGCTTTCGGCTTGCAATCCTACATTGTTAACAGCGTTCGCAGTTCAAAATCAAATAATAAAATTGCATTGTTTCAACCATTAACATTACTGGATATGGTTGTTTATCATAAAAATAATCATGGCTTGCAGCGTATATCCGAAATGCGTTGTGCAGAACCCTACTTCGCCATTCCCTTTGATATTCATAAAACAAGTATCTCCATTTTTATTTCAGAGATTTTGCTGAAAACATTAAAAGAAGAAACAGCCAATCAGGAGTTATTTGATTTTCTGTTTCATTCTTTTCATGCCTTAGACAAAGTGGAAAAAAACGTGCTGAACTTTCACGTATCATTTATGCTTCGTTATTCTTTTTATCTGGGCTTTTTCCCGGAAGACGTAAAAAGTGTGTGGCAAAACAGTTTGTATAAACCTTCGGATGCAATCATTCAGTACATTGAAAATTGCATGAAGCATACGTACTTTGAAAGCTTTGCCTCAACCAATGTGCATCGCAGGGAAGCGCTGGATATCATTATTGCTTTTTATAAAAATCAAATTGAATCTTTTGGAGATTTACATTCGATCTCTATTTTGAGAGAAGTGCTTGAATAAGCGTTCTATGGATTATTCTTTCACCAATGTAATGGTGCGTTCTACTACATTGTATTTACCAGGAATTGGTTTCTCTGCGGCATCAAGCAATTCAAGCTTAATCGTTGATGTACCCAATGGAAGACCTTTAATAACGTATCCTTTCCAATTGGTGATCAGGAAGCTTTTACCATTAATCGTTGCGCGCACTTTATTTCCATTCTCTTCAAGTGTAGTGTTCGCAAGGAAGAAATCTAACAATACATTAGCAGTATCCTTCCCTTTGTATTCGCCTTTTGGTCTGCTATAAAAAAGCATTGGTTTAGACAGATCTGCTTTTTCAGGAGTTGCCTTCCCTACTGTAAATTGTCTCAAATCAGAAGCGCCGAAATGTTTTATACTTTCATGGTAAGAACGTGAAAGAAACGAAAGAGCAATATAATGCCCGTCTGGCAAGGTATCGGTGAAAGAGGAATTATATTTGGCCTGGTAAGGTGCATTGTTTAAGATCAAATGGATGTGCTGACCTTTGTCTGAATTTGCACAGCTGATCGCGCATGATCCTTCAACCGTAGGTTTTGCAAGCTCATAGTTTTTAATTTCATACGAAAATTTTACGTTGTTCGATTTCAGTACGGAACCTTCAGCAGGCGTGTTCAATTCAAGAATAGCATCGCTGAATTCAGGCGAATCTTCCAATGGAACCAGCTCAAGTTGTTTAACACCCAGAGAAGTAGAATCGTTGATGATCACATCAGACGTATCGATCATTTTATCTGAAGGTTCTTTAGGAGTACTTTCGCAAGCACACAGAACTGCCGCCGCAGCTGCAGCCAAGATATAATTTTTCATAAAGAAGGATTGGTTAATTACTGATTATTGAAATTGGAATTGTTAGCATTTTGTCATAAGACTTCAACTTTCTGTTCAGCGGCCAGCGATCGTACAGAAGCAGCTCAATCGGTTTCCACATACTTACCCAGCCGAATATATACATGGATTCTTTCAGGATAAATTCGAAATAATTGATGTGATCTTTTAAGCGTTCAATCGTGAAGTTGAGGCTGAGTGCAGCAATCATAATGGGTACGCCCTTGCTCAGTGCATCCAGTGATTGGGTCTGCATAACCCTTAATTCGTTTTTTATTTCTACTGTATGGATTTGATAAAATTCGCGAAGCTTGGCAGAAATGGATTTAGTATCAAGCGATACAAGTGCCTCCGGAACATGGATAACAATTTGGTATTCTTTCTTATTTCCGTAAGCGCTTACTGTAGAAATAATGGTATCGATCCAGTCTTCCACCTTTGCATCATCAAGCGTGTAATTAGGGCCTTCAGAATCACGAATGCATTTTTCTGTTATGTACAAATCAATTGTAATCATACTTTAGTGATACCATTTAAAAAGTAGTATTACTAAAGTTATAAAAATAAATATTACTCACCAATCTTTCTGACCAAATAAGCATCGATCACTAAGCGATGCTTACGCGGACCATTATAATATTCCGTGCGGAGAATCATGGTATCTTTATTCAATGTGCGCACATATACGCCGTGACGTGACATAATATCCGGACACGGACCATCACAGATCAATTCGCGTTCTGCATAGGTTATCCGCAACACCTTATCACTCGAGAATTCCCAGTTACCGCCGGTAAACGGAGGACAGGAATAATTATTACCTTCCATGAAACACATTTGCAAACGCTCGGTTTCATACGTATGGTTTACCTTGAATTCAATATGACCTGTGGTATACATCGTAGTGTCCATACCCTTTCCATGTGTATAGATTCTGTAGTACTGAAGTTTCCAAGTGCCATAGATGAAAGTTGTATCAGTTGCATTTGCAGCTGTTAATGAACCAATAAATGTTATAAAGAATAGAACAGCTTCTGAGTTTTCAAAAATATAGGAACATCGAATAACTAGAAAAACTCCAGCAGTAACCATGGTAGC
>JAGKWN010000137.1 GCA_021151805.1 Cytophagaceae bacterium
TACATTATCTGCATTTCGAACGTTATATATTCAGATAAGCATTTATATGTAAATGAAAAAGCAATTAGTAGTAATCATTATCATAATTCTTCCTTTTTTATTTTCCTGTAAAAAGGAAAGTTATTTTTCAGAAGAACAACAGTCTGCGTTATTTGCAGCACCTTCCGCAACAGAAATTGCTGATGTTTATCACACCTGGCAAGCAATAGACCTGACTCCATCTGCTTATACAGTTGTTCAGGAAAAACAATTGATGTCAGGGAAATATACATTGAAGATAGTTTCCTTTAACGTTAATGATATACAGGAATATGGTGCATTGATCATTCCTAATACAACAGAAAAAATGCCGGTACGTATCTATGCAGGCGGTTTTGGGTTGGATGTTACTATGTATAGAATGATTCTGGAATTAAATCCGTCAGGTTCAGATAAGCCATTTATCCTGGCTATGCCGACCTTACGTGGACAGTCCTTGCAGATTACCATAAACGATACTACTTATACAACACCTTTGTCCGGCGGAGATCATTGTGATGCCTTTGATGGTGGTACAGACGATGTACTGGCTTTCTTAAATTTGATAGAACAAACCGAGCCCTATGCAGATGTTAACAGAACTTCCGTGCGCGGCGGAAGCAGAGGTGGTACCGTAGCACTTCTAGCAGGAATCCGCGATAAAAGGATCAAACGGGTTGTCTGCGTGGCCGGGCCCGTAAATATGCTTGCACTAAGCTCAGGGCATGTAAATGATGATACGTACAGATGCCAGTTTTTAAGTGCCTACAAGAATGGTCAGGTTAGTTTAGCTGAAGCACGCAATAAGATGATTGCTTCGTCACCAGCTTTCTTTGCGGATCGCCTGCCTTTAGCGCAGATGCATATGGGTTTGAAAGATTCAAATGTACCAATTTGGCAGGCTTATGAATTTCAAAAGCGGATTGATGCAGCAGGCATAACAGCAGGTTTTCAATTGTTCACTTATTACAGAACACATAGTGACATCGCGACTAATAATGCCGACCTAGCCCAACGGATCGAAGATTTTCTTTCGCAGTTATAGATGTTTTTTTCTGTATATTCACCAAAGTTCTCTCAACAATTATATGGCGATCTGTTCTTGACTGTTTGAAGTTGAGAATAAGCTAGTAATGCCAGTTTGGTTATTCTTAAAATTTTATATGTTCCTGAAAAGACATAATATTCTTATGAAAACTTCTTTTAGTGTCTACCTTATCTTATTCCTATTGTTTAATACAGCTAATATTCAGGCGCAGCAAAATTCAGAAGACTGTCTGCAATACGATAGCGAAGCAATGAAATTGTATTACGAAAAGAAATACAAGGAGTCGCTCGTGTACATGGAAAAGCTGGTTGTATGCTATCCCAGTACAAACAATTATTATAATACAGCTTGTCTTGCATCGCTTGCCGGAGATGAAAAGAAAGGTTTTGCCTATCTGCAAGAAGCTATTAACCGAGGATATTCAGACAGTTTGCATATGGCACAGGATGAAGATCTTGCTTATCTCAGATCATTGAAAGGATGGAAACAAACAGCAGTATGGATGGCAGAAGTTCGTAACCGGCTTTATAAAGAGATTGCGAAAATACATGTCGCTTGTCCGGCAGCAGATCTTATACCATATAAGGTTGATAACAAATGGGGCTATGTGGATAGAAAAACAAAACATAAAATAACAGAACCTATCTTTCGCAAGGCGAGCTTTGTAGGTAAAACCGGTAGTGTGGTGTATGGTGAAAGAGAGATACTGTTTGATTGTTCAGGCAAAATACTAAAAGACGAAGTTTATATGATGCCAGATGGTGCTGCTTATTATCCCCGCTATACAAGTAGTCAACAATTGAAAAAAGGTTTTCGTACGAAAAATGGAAAAATTACTGAATATGCATCAATCTATCAGGAATTTATAGGAATTAGTGTGAATTATGGACAGTTATATGCAATCGTTGAAATTACTTCTGGGAAGTATGCCCTTATAGATAGTACTGGAACTGAAGTAACAGGAAGTAATAATTGTAAAAAACTTGAATTTTATAATTATGGAATGGATAGTGAATATTATCCGGACGATGATAAGTATAATGATTTTTTTATTTTCTATATAGATAGTATGGGCAATGCAGGTTTATTAAATAATACATTTGAAAAAATACCATTAGTCGGTATAAGTGATTTTCAAAAGCCTGTAGGCAATGGTTTTGAAAGAGAGTATTTACATTTGATCCGTGATTACGTGTATTTGAAAAAAGGAAATAAATGGGGATTATGGAACAGTAATACGAAGAAGTGGGTTATAGAGCCTGAGTACGATGAGATTCAATATACCGAAAGAACGTATGATGGTAATTATGAAGATGACTATTATACAGGTAATACGATCGCTTTGTACTTTATGGTTAAACAGAATGGCCGGGAGTTTTTTATTGATAAAGAAAATGTAAAATATATTCCGGAATAGTTTAATAAAAAGTTCTCTTCAACGGTAAACAAAAGAATAACCAACAAGATTATGCAAACATCAAAAACATTGAATATCCTCCTTTGGATCGCACAAGGACTTTTAGCTTTGACATTTATCTGGGCTGCATACATGAAACTCTTTGCACCAGTTGCTGAAATAAACAAGATGTGGCCCTGGACAATAAACAATGCTGGACTGGTGAAATTTACAGGTGTGGTAGATTTATTGGCAGGTGTAGGTTTGATCTTGCCGGCCTTACTTCGTATTCAACCAAAACTTACGGTGTTCGCTGCTTATGGAACCATTCTGCTGATGGTTGCTGCAAGCGCCTTTCATATTGCCAGAGGTGAAGCCTCTCAAATCGGATTTAATATTTTTGTAGCAACGCTGGCTGTGTTTATTGCCTGGGGCAGACAAAAGAAAGCACCGATACTGGCGAAGTAATTATAAGTTATGAATTATGAATTGAAGGGGCTGAATTCAAATTCAAAGCCGCATTACCAAATTCTGGATGGCCTTCGCGGTGTTGCAGCGCTTATGGTTGTTGCCTTTCATATACTGGAAGCAAATGCTACCAGCCATTTCGACCAGATTATTAATCATGGTTATCTTGCAGTCGATTTCTTCTTTTTACTTTCCGGATTTGTTATTGGTTATGCCTATGACGATCGCTGGAATAAAATGAATCTTGTAGATTTTTTTAAAAGAAGATTAATGCGCTTGCAACCTATGGTTGTTCTTGGGATGAGCATAGGCGCAATCTGTTTTTATTTTCAGGATTCAGTTCTTTGGCCTGGTATTCATGAAGTACCTGTATGGAAAATGCTGCTGGTTATGTTAGTTGGTTATACGCTTATTCCATTGCCTTTGTCGATGGATATCAGAGGCTGGACAGAAATGCATCCGCTGAATGGGCCGGGTTGGTCTTTATATTATGAATATCTCGCCAATATATTTTATGCGTTGTTTGTACGTAGGTTTTCAAAAATAATGCTTTCGATATTGGTTGTATTATCAGCTCTTGCTTTGCTGCATCTGGGACTTACAGGACCTAATGGAGACATTGTAGGCGGCTGGGCGCTTGAGCCGCAGCAGATGCACATAGGGTTTGCAAGAGTGATGTATCCGTTTTTTGCGGGATTATTACTTTTCAGAGTAAGCACTATAAAACAGATAAAACATGCATTCCTGTTATGTAGTTTGTTGCTGGTTATTATACTTGCTATGCCACGGATAGGAGATACGCAAATGCTTTGGGCCAATGGCCTTTATGATGCCCTGTCCGTAATCTTTATTTTTCCATTAATTGTATGGTTGGGTGCTGGGGGCAGTTCCGGAAATGAATGGTCAGGACGGATCTGTAAATTCCTGGGTGATATTTCCTATCCGATCTATATCACACACTATCCGTTAATTTATATTTATACAGCATGGGTTGCAGATCATAAAGTAAAGCTACAGGATGCATTGCCAATTGGATTGGCAGTATTTATTGCAACTATTGTGCTTGCTTATCTTTCTTTAAAAATATACGATGAACCTGTGCGTAAATGGTTAAAGAATAAAATCGCGTAATTTTTTGTTCTCTTTACAGGTTGTATTGATGTATTCAATTATCTGTATTCTTTATAATAAACACCTTTGAAATTCTAAAAACAACATATTCGGATTTATTTCGAATATGTTGTTTACTTTTTTTACTTGAGTAAGTAGTAAGAATAGTTGCACAAAAACTCCAGTTTTTGAACCGTAAAATTAACTATTGAACGCATGGGACTATCGCTACTATCAAAAAACGTCAGGAATTTATTTTCTTTGATTGTATTTTCATTCGTATTGTTTTTTTTGAACATACGCGTAAATGCGCAAACTGTAACAAGTAATACGCAAAGCACCAATAATGGTTTTTTCTATTCCTTTTGGAACGATGGTTCCCAGGGATCCGCATCCATGACTCTAGGTGCTGCAGGTAATTACAGCACCACCTGGAACAATATCGGGAACTTTACTGCCGGTAAAGGTTGGGCCGTTGGGAAACCAGATCGTGTCGTATGTTTTTCAGGAAGCTTTAATGGCGGAAGCAATGGCTTCTTAGCATTATACGGTTGGACAAAAAACAACCTGATTGAATATTATGTATGTGAAAACCACGGACAATGGACTCCGCCAGGCAACACAAGTGATATTGTAAAAAAAGGTACCTATACCAGTGACGGTGGTACCTATACCATATATACAGCAACACGTACCAATCAACCTTCGATTATAGGAACAGCTACTTTTCAGCAATTCTGGAGTGTGCGTACTGAAACAAGATCCAGCGGAACAATTACATTTGCCAACCACGTTGCTGCATGGAAGGCTGCCGGAATGAATATGGGAACTACCTGGGATTACCAGATCATGGAATCTGAAGGGTATCATAGTTCAGGAAGTTCAAACATTACGGTAAGCGAATGTGTTTCATGCGCAACAGCTGCACCAACTGCAACAACTTCTTACGATTATGAAGTAGGTGCAACTGCTACACAATTAACAGCAACAGGTACTGCATTAAAATGGTACACGGTATCGACAGGTGGTACAGCATTGTCGGCAGCACCAACTCCAAGTACAACTACGATTGGTGTTACAAAATATTATGTAGGACAAACACTGAATGGTTGTGAAGGTCCGCGGACTGAAATTACTGTCCGTGTTTCACAAAAATATAAGATATATAAAGTATCAAGCGCATTAACGATAGATGGGACAGCGGAAGCCTCCTGGAACAATGCCAGTGTATTATCGGCTGCTGCAACAAAACTGCTTACCGGAACCGTCACGAACAGTGCAGACCTTTCCGGTAATTTTAAAGCCCTGTGGGATGATACTTATTTGTATGTACTGGCAGATGTGACCGATGATAAACTGGTGAATGAAAGCATCAATGTGTATGACGATGATGCTGTGGAAGTATACGTAGATATCAATAACGATAAGGCAACGACATACGGAGCCAATGATGTTCAGTATAGTTTTGGATGGAATGATGGAACTACGGTTGGTTCATTGCCAAGCGGACGTTCTACAACAGGTATTACTTATGCAGCAGTAGCACGTACAGGCGGCTATGTCGTTGAGGCTCGTATTCCATGGACTACTCTTCAGGGAACACCTGCTATTGGTCAGTTGGTGGGTATGGATTTTATGATCAATGATGATGATGACAACGGAACCCGCGACGGAAAATTATCCTGGAATGCCAGTGCAGATGATGCCTGGGAAGATCCTTCCTTATTTGGTACAGCTATTCTACAAGGATTGTTACCATGTACAACTCCTGCGGCACCAACAGTAACAGCAACGGTAGCTTATTGCCAGAATGCAACGGCTGCAGCTTTAACTGCAACGGGTACCAGTTTGGTTTGGTATACATCATCAACTGCTACTACCGGTTCAACGACAGCCATTACGCCTTCAACTACAACTGCGGGAACGGTTAATTATTTTGTTACGCAGAATGTAGGTGGTTGCGAAAGTGCAAAAGCACAGATCGCAGTAACGGTGAATGCACTCCCGGCAGCAACGATCACAGCAGGTGGTGCAACATCCTTCTGTACCGGCGGTTCGGTAACATTGACTGCCAGTACCGGGAGTTCTTATGTATGGAAAAATGGTACAAACCAGGTTGGTACAGCGGCAACTTATACAGCAACGGCAGCTGGGGCATATACCGTTGAAGTTACCAATGCGAACAATTGCAAAGCTACTTCAGCAGCAACTAGTGTTACCGTAAATGCTGCTCCTGCGGCACCTGCAGTTACAGCAGCAGTCGCTTATTGTCAGAATGTAGCTGCAACTCAGTTAACGGCAACCGGTACGGCATTGAAGTGGTATGCAGATAATACGACAACGACAGCATTAGCAGCAGCTCCAACTCCATCAACTACTGCAGTGGGTACAACAAACTATTTTGTTTCACAAACCACGAACGGTTGTGAAAGTACACGTGCACAGATCGCTGTAACAATAAATGCGCTGCCGACAGCAGCTATCACAGCTGGTGGGCCAACTACATTTTGTTCAGGTGGTTCAGTAACATTGACAGCAAGTAATGGAACTTCTTATGTATGGAAAAATGGAGCTAACCAGGTTGGAACATCTGCCAGCTATACAGCAACGGCAGCTGGTTCTTATACCGTAGAAGTTACGAATGCAAATAACTGTAAAGCTATTTCCGCAGCAACTAGTGTTACCGTAAATGCTGCTCCGGCGGCACCTGCAGTTACAGCAACTGTTGCTTATTGTCAAAATGCAACTGCGGCCCAGTTGACAGCAACTGGTACGGCATTGAAGTGGTATGCAGATAATACGACAACCACTACATTAACAACAGCACCAACTCCATCAACTACTGCAGTGGGTACAACAAACTATTTTGTTTCACAAACCACGAACGGTTGTGAAAGTGCGCGCGCGCAGATTGCCGTGACGGTAAATGCACTGCCAACAGCAACGATCACGACAGGCGGCTCAACAGCCTTCTGTGCCGGCGGTTCGGTAACATTGACAGCCAGCAATGGGACTTCTTATGTATGGAGGAATGGTGCTAACCAGGTTGGTACAGCTGCCAGCTATACAGCTACAGCAGCCGGTTCTTATACGGTTGAAGTTACCAATGCGAATAACTGTAAGGCTACTTCAGCAGCAACAGCTGTTACTATAACTACTTCTTCCGCTGCCCCTACAGTAACCGCTGCAGTGGCTTATTGTCAGAACGAAACAGCAGCACAATTAACGGCAACCGGCACGGCATTAAAATGGTATGCAGACAATACTACAACGACTGCATTGGCAGCAGCTCCAACACCATCAACTGCCGCAGTAGGTACAACAAACTATTATGTTTCACAGACGAACGGTTGTGAAAGTGCCCGCGCACAGATTACTGTAACAGTAAATGCATTGCCAACAGCAACGATCACTGCAGGAGGGGCGACGTCGTTCTGTAACGGAGGTTCAGTAGTATTGACGGCTAGTAATGGAACTTCTTATATATGGAAAAATGGAGCTAACCAGGTTGCAACATCTGCCAGCTATACAGCAACTGCAGCCGGTTCATATACCGTTGAAGTTACGAATGCAAATAACTGTAAAGCTACTTCAGCCGCAACAGTGGTGACTATAAATACTTCATCGACTGCGCCTACAGTGACTGCTGCAGTTTCTTATTGTCAGAACGAAACCGCAGCACAACTAACGGCAACAGGTACTGCATTAAGATGGTATGCTGACAATACTACAGCGACTGCATTGGCAACAGCACCAACACCAAATACTACAGTAGCCGGTACAACTAATTATTATGTTTCACAGAATACGAGCGGTTGTGAAAGTGTACGCGCACAAATTACAGTAACAGTAAATACATTGCCAACAGCAATAATCACTGCAGGTTCTGCAACGTCGTTCTGTACAGGCGGATCAGTAGCATTAACTGCCAGTGCAGGAAGTTCTTATGTATGGAAGAATGGAGCAAGCCAGGTTGGTACATCTGCAACTTATACAGCAACGGCAGCTGGTTCCTATACCGTTGAAATTACCAATGCAAATAATTGTAAAGCTACTTCAGCTGCAACAGTTGTTACAGTAAATACAACTCCTGTTGCACCAACGGCTGTGTCACCTGTAAGTTATTGTCAGAATGAAGCTGCAGTGTCGTTGACAGCAACTGGTAATGGATTGAAATGGTATGCAGACAATGCTACAACGACAGCATTAGCGGCGGCGCCAACACCGACAACTTTGGCAGCAGGAACGACCAATTATTTCGTTTCTCAGTCGATCAATGGTTGTGAAAGTCCGCGGGCACAGATAAACGTAACAGTTAATGCATTACCGGATGCTGTTATTACAGTTGTTGGAAAAACTACAATTGCTAATGGAGAAACGGTTACGTTGAATGCCAATACCGGCGCAAACCTTACTTATAAATGGTTTAATGGAAATACACAGGTTGGTACAGGTTCGTCTTATACAGCGAATGCGGCAGGCAATTATACGGTTGAAGTTACAAACGCATCAGGTTGTGTGAATACATCTGCAATCACTTCCATTGCGACTGCACAAAACCAACCTTCGGTTATAACGATTACATCATTAACAAACAATGCTAGTATACAAGGGCCGGTTACGATCAGTGCAACGGTTTCAGATCCGGATGGTGCGATTGCTTTGGTTGAGTTCTTAGATGGAAATATCGTGATTGGTTCAGCAACGACACAACCATATACATTCATTTGGACAAACCCTAGCGTAGGCGAACATACAATAACTGTGCGTGCTACAGATATCTTGGGTGGTGTTACAACTTCTGATCCTATTATCATTACATCAGAACTTACAACAGGGGTTCGTGCAGCAGGAAATACTATGTATGGTAATGTTTATCCGGTGCCTGCACGTTACGAGGTTATTGTTGAGACTCAAGTTGACCTTGCTGATGCTTTATTTTCTCTAACAAATGTTTTAGGCGAAGAAGTGATGCCATCGATACAGGTTGAAGGTGTTCAGGCGAAGTTGAACGTAAGCGGATTGTCTGAAGGAGTTTACTTATTGATGGTTAAAAAAGAATCAAATATTCTGACCAAGAAAATTGTTGTAACAAACAAAGACTAGTTTAATAAGTTGTTATATTTCCTGTAAAACTCCAATTGGTTTGACCCCGATTGGAGTTTTTCCAGTTTTAAAAAGTAGAATAATTACTACATTTT
>JAGKWN010000019.1 GCA_021151805.1 Cytophagaceae bacterium
CAATTTTATTATAAAAATAATATAATGAATATTTTTTATTCGAATTTTCACATTTGAAAAAAATTCGCTTTTTTGAACCGGAAACGCACTTTTCCGTGTTCGAACGCCAAATCACTTAGAAATTATTCTCTTTCTTGTAGCCCTGATATCTTTCCAGGATTCTGTTTTTCAGAAAAAAAATCGACAGCCCGGCCAGAAAAACTACGACAGAACCTGCCTGCAGTGCAAATGCCGTTCCCATGTGTTCCGAGACTAAACCAATCTGAAAATTGCCTAAAGGTGTCAGCCCAATAAACATGAGCACATAAATACTCATTACCCGCCCTCTGAATTCGCTTTTCACCAGCGTTTGAATTGTAGTGTTGGATTGCGATGCAAATGCAAGCAAGCCTAATCCACTGAAGAAAAGTAATACCGCTGCGGTATGAATATCTTTCGAAAAGCTGAATAGAAAAATACTTACTGAAAACACCATTGTACCACCAACGATGAAATATAAAGGAGAAACTTTTTTGGAAAACAAACCTACCATGACTGCAGCAAACAAAGAGCCTAAACCTGATGCAGCATACAAATACCCAAGTCCGGCGGCATCCACATGAAATTCATTTTTTGCGATGATCGGCAATACGGTTGTGTAGGACCATCCGAAGATCGATACAATGCCGATAACTACAAACAAGGTGCGTATGATTGGGTGTGTATATGAATACACAATACCTTCTTTAATTGCATGAATCGGATTACGCTTGGGTGCACGCGCAACATCTTCCGTTTTCATTTTTTTCAATGCCAGGATCACAGCAATGTAGGTGCATGCATTAATCAGGAATGCGCCGCCGGTACCAATAATAGCAATCAGCACACCTGCAATAGTCGGTCCTAACACGCGCGCTGTATTAAAGACCCCGGAATTCAATGCAATAGCCGACGGTAGTTGTTCTTTGGTCACCAGATCAGAAACAAATGCCTGTCGCGCGGGCGCATCTATCGCGTTAACAGTACCCAGCAAGAAAGCAATCACGCAAATCTCCCAGATCGTAACCCAATCAAACACGGTTAATATACCCAATATGAATGCCAGGCACATGGCACAGATCTGCGTAAAAAACAGAATATTCTTTTTAGGGAAATGATCTACAACAACCCCGCCCCACAAGGTAAACAACAAGGTAGGCAGCGTAGACAATGCCATTACCAAACCTATCAATAAAGGAGATGTTGTTAGCTGAAGCACTAACCAGCTTTGAGCAACGATCTGCATCCACGTACCGATCATGGATATCAGCTGTCCTGAAAAATAAAGTTTATAATTTACGCTCTTGAATGCGGGGAAAGCACTATAGATTTTAGTAACCCAACCCAGATTTTGTTCGGCCTGAATTTCAGGTGCAGAATTGATAATGAAATTTTCCTGGGGGCTCTCCTTGGAATCCATATAAGATGTTGACTTGCTTACTCAATATAACATTTCTTTGCAGCAAAACATTCATTCTTATAGTTTCTCGTAGATAATGGGAAACTCAAACACACGTTCATCAGCCATCACTTTAAGCACAGCACTTTTGCAATGGTTCATAGACATGTAAACTTTTTTATCAATAAAATTTAATGGAAAAATCGATGTGGCCAGTAATGCTTCTGATTCCCAGTATTGTTTATCTTGTTTGGCTTCAACCAGTCTGTTAGTAAGGGTTTTGATCTTTTCCTGATAAACCGCATTACTTACCTGACTGCCGCTTGAGCTAACCGGACTTTTCTTTCCAATCTTAATTGTTGGTAAGGTATTGTATACAGATACAACCTCATTTTGCGTATTGCGGGTTTTGTTTAGTGTTTTAATTTCTTCCTCACAATAAGAAATTTCCCTGTTCTTCTTTTCAATCTCTGCCTCCGGATTCAATACTTCAACACTGTCAGTTTTTCCGCCCTCATACGTACGAACCAGGATCATTTCTGCCGGATTCACATCAACCGTATCTTTAGAAATATTCTGAACTTTTAACCGAAAAACTGTATACTGCTGATAATCTGTTTCACTCTGAACAGATAAAAAAACATCTTCCTTATAGATGCTACAGACCTTCTTCCCTTGCATCCATTGAGCATTTTCACAAGCTACCTGGTATATGTATACATCTTCAGAAATTCCAAAACCTAAACCCGTCAGCAGACAAAATATAATTAATTTCATTGGAGCTTTGTATAAAATCAATATCCTGCTTGTATACGAATGAATTCCCCAAAGAGTTTTTTGGGTAAAAAAAGTCTCAAATAGCCTTCCAATAAGGGATATAAGACCCTTCGGGGGAAAACATTACAAATTTCCATTTGATTTTGCCTGAAATATCGCTAAAATTATCTTACTCAACATGAAATGATACTCCTCTCCAGGTATAATGAATATCTTTTACACCCTCGAAAAAAACAGGCGGGAAGCACGGATTAAACAATACTCCATTATTTTGTTCCTAACCATCCTCATCAGTGGCATACCTGATATCATGGTTGGAAATACAAATTCAGTATATCTGGTATTTGCGTTTTCCCCGGTTCTGCTTTTTTGTATTTACATAAGAAAAAAGAATACCGATCTGGCAGGTACTTTTCTATTACTGTACACAACCTTTACCATATTGGTGGGAAATATATTTTACGGTAATGGATCGGGTAATTATTATTTCTACATAGCCGAGTACATTGCGCTTCTCTTAATCATTGACACGCGAAGAAAAGCATTTCTGATCGCCAACAATTTACACATAGGCCTATCCATTATTATTACTCAATTCTGCAACTGGAATGATTATATAATCATCCCACTTTCTGAAAAATCGCTTGCTTTTATGGGTAACATCAATGTGGTTTTATCCATACTGGTGAGTTTGTATTTGTTCTACTCGTACATAGAAGAAAATATTACAAAAGAAAATTATTTAATATCCATGCATAACAGGATCATTAAAAAAAATAAGATCATTGAAAATGCACAGACAAATCTTGAAACATTTATTTACCGTTCGTCACACAACTTACAGGGGCCTATCCGTTCTATCATGGGCCTATACAATCTAAGTATTCTTGAAAATAATCCTGAAAAATTAAAAGAGCTGATTCAGCTCACCAACGAAAGTGCGCAGCAATTAGACAAGGAACTTTCCATTACTTCACAAGTATTTAAGATCAATCAGCATTTAATTACCCTGTCTCCTGTCAATCTGTATCAATTCGTTGTTGATTTTTTTAAAAGAACAGATATTGAGTTAAATGTAACAGATATTTCAAAATATAATTCTAAAGCAGATGTTGAAATGCTTTCCATTGGCATGGATAACCTGAATCAGATATTTGAAAAATTAAAATTAAATGCCTCAGTAGTGCCGAATTTGAAAATTGATATTATTGACGATTTATTCGTTTTTACTTTCAGTTTTGAATCAAAATTCCTGGATAAAAAATATATCCCTGTGTTCTTCTCTCCTTATCAGAAAGATCTGGGCTTTTTGTATAACCTATCCAGTGAACCTTATATTTGTCGACGTATCATGGATAAGCTTCACGGCGATATTTCTCTTTCAAAAATTTCCGATTCAACACTTGCCTTCTTTGTTTCATCAAAATTAGTTTAGTTTTGAGCCACTCTTTGAGTGATTTAAATCAGATACTTTTATTATTCCTGATTGTGTTGTAGAAAGACTCTGTATTCTTTATCTTTGATATTGAATGATTTTAGAAATGACTTCTATTTCACTATCCATATGCCTTTTGCTCAATATCCTTGCTGGAATTATTTCCGGTCAATCTATTGCTGTATATGATAAAGAAAATTTCTATAAAATTTTTTCCAAAAACGACTTAACACTTATTTCCGCAGAACTGAAAACCATTCAGCATTCTGATTTTAATGAAAAAGAGGCATTTGAAGGTGCCTTATTAATGAAAAAAGCGGATGTTATAGGTAATCCCAAAGATAAATTATCTGTTTTTAAAGATGGTCACGCCAAATTAGAACATGCGATCAAAAGTGCACCCGATAATGCTGAATATCGTTTTTTGAGACTTATGATCCAGGAGAAAGCACCCAAGTTTCTGGGATACAATAAAAACATCGCTGAAGATAAATCTTTCATTATAAGCAATTACAAGTTACTTCCAACTGTTGTTAAAGAGGCAGTTAAAAATTACAGCAAAACATCTTCCGTTCTCTCACCAGATATGTTTCCGTAATAGCATTACCAGATGGAAAAAAATATTTTAGTTATTTATTATACTCAAACAGGGCAGTTGGGCCAGATCGTTGATAATTTCATTCAACCTTTGATTCAAGCCCCGGGCATAGCTGTTGAAAAAGTAGTTGTAGGGTTAAAAAACGAACATGTTTTTCCGTGGACATCCGATCGTTTTTTTGACACCATGCCTGAAAGTGTATTGGGCGTACCTGCAGAATTAAACGTATTCACACTGAAGCGGACTGCTTATGACCTGATCATTTTCGCATACCAGCCCTGGTATTTATCGCCAAGTATTCCTGCTACATCGATTTTACAAAATCCATCTGTTCAGGCAGTAATGAAAAATACACCTGTAATAACACTGATCGGTGCCCGGAATATGTGGCTGAATGCTCAGGAAAAAATGAAAAAAATCCTCAAATCAATTGATGCCCAATTGGTTGGAAATATAGCATTAATTGATAAACACAATAATCACCTGAGCGCAGTAAGTATTCTTTACTGGATGTTAAGTGGAAAAAAAGAGCGATATTTATCTGTATTTCCTAAACCCGGTGTTTCAGATCAGGACATTCAGTCGGCTTCTGTATTTGGAAAGACGGTGTTGGAATATCTGAATAAGAATAGCTGGAATGGATTACAGGATACCCTAATTGCACAAAAAGCAGTAGAGGTAAGACCGAATCTGATGTTTATTGAACAAAGAGCCGGCCGACTGTTTTCAATCTGGGCAAATCTGATTATTACAAAACAAAACAGAAAACCCTGGGTTACGGGCTTTAAATATTATTTATTGATCGCTTTATTTATAGTAGCACCTATCGTGGTAGGCATCAATGAGATTTTATTTAAACCCTTTTTGAAAAAACAGATCAACAAAAAGAAACAACATTACCAGGGATTGAATTAACACAGTTGAGGATGTCAGCGAAACAAGTATATATTACAAAGACGGCGAGCTTTTTTCCAAATGATCCGATTTCAAATGATGAAATGGAAGAATATCTTGGCCTGATCAACGAAAAGAATTCCAAATCAAAACGTATCGTACTTAGAAATAACGGTATTAAACGCCGTTTCTATGCGATACAAAAAGATGGTACGGCAACTCATACCAACGCGCAGATGGCTTCACTGGCTATCCGCAAATTATTCAATGATAAACCTGAAGGCTTAAAAAGTATTGAACTGTTAAGCTGTGGTACGTCAAGCCCCGACCAGATGATGCCTTCCCATGCGGTTATGGTACACGGCTGGCTTCCTGAAACAAATGCCATAGAAGTTGTATCTCCATCAGGTGTATGCTGCGCAGGCATGCATGCATTAAAATATGCGTACCTCTCCGTGCGTTCAGGTGAAGTTTCAACAGCTGTAGCTTCTGCATCTGAACGCTTATCCAGAATCTTACGCTCTGACACGTTTGAAGATGAAGTACAAAAATTAATGGAGCTGGAAGAAAATCCAAGCATCAGTTTTGAAAAAGAATTTCTTCGTTGGATGTTATCAGATGGCGCCGGAGCATTCCTGCTATCAGACAAACCGAATACCGACGGAATGAGTCTGCGCATCGACTGGCTGGAAGCTGTTTCCTATGCAAATCAGGTAGAGCCTTGTATGTACATGGCCAGCGATAAACTGGAAGACGGAACCCTGAAAAGCTACATGGATTATACACCGGAAGAGGTCGTTTCCCAATCGATACTTAGCATTAAACAGGATGTGAAACTCCTGAGTAAATATATCATTGAATTTGGCTATGATAAATTAAAAGCATCACTTGACAAACATGGGCATTCAGTAAATGAAATCAGTCATTTTCTTCCGCATATGTCCAGTGAATTCTTCAAAAACAAAATTGCAGATAAGCTGATTGAAAACGGCATGGCTATTCCGGAGGAGAAGTGGTTCACGAATCTTTCTACCGTTGGTAATGTTGGCGCCGGCTCTATTTATTTAATGGTCGATGAATTATTCAACAGCGGCAGATTAAAGAAAGGCGAAAAAATACTTTTATTAGTTCCTGAGAGTTCACGCTTCTCTTATGTTTTCGCTATGCTTACCGTTTGCTAAAACGAATTTTCATTTTATACTTTTAATATAATACGCACATGAAAAAAGACGAAATACCACAAGACCCAAGTGTGTTGGATAAGTTTACAAAAGAAGTGTGCTATGCCGTTGACGAATCCGGCAATTATGTAACGCAACTAAGCAGAGGCTGGGAAGTAAAAGCCGCGGCGCTCGGTATCACCTGGGATGATATTGAAAAGAAAGTTGCTGCTGCTAAAGAAAAGGTGCTGAAAGGTGAAGTGAGTCCTATCCCCTATTACATCGAACTCCGGGTAATGGACCTGAGTATTGTTTCTGCTTATACCGGTTTCTGGAAATGGACCATCAAGAGACATTTTAATCCAGCTGTTTTCAATAAGCTTTCAGAAAATAAATTAAAAAAATATGCTGAACTTTTTGAGGTTTCTGTGAGCCAACTTAAAGATATTACTACTCATGCCTGATACATTTAATCACCTGCAAGCCGCCCATTGCGAGAATGGTGTTACCACCAATCTGCTTCGCAATGTAGGTGTTTCTCAAATTACCGAGCCTCTTGCATTTGGCATTGGCTCAGGTTTGTTTTTTATTTATATCCCTTTGATGAAAATCAATGGCGGCCCGGCCATTGCGTTTCGTACCATGCCGGGTTTGATTTTCAAACGTACCTCTCAATCCCTGGGCATTGATGTGGTACGTAAAACATTCAGTTCGCCTGCGAAGGCACAACAGTTCCTGGATGAATGCATCAAAGCCGGTCAGCCGGTTGGCTGTCAGGTAGGCGTATATTTTCTAAGCTACTTTCCGAAAGAATATAGATTCCACTTCAATGCACACAACTTAATTGTGTTTGGCAAAGAAGGCGACAACTATCATATCAGCGATCCGGTAATGGAAACCACCAATGTGCTCAGTTCATACGAACTGGAACGTGTGCGTTTTGCCAAAGGCGCGCTGGCTCCGAAAGGACAAATCTATTTTCCGAAACAAGCGAAGCCTGTGTCAGACGACCAGATCCGCAAAGCCATTGTAACAGGTGTAAAAAGAAACATCCGCGACATGCTCTATATCCCTGGTGGATTTGCAGGTGTGAGTGGTATCAAGTACACGGGAAATAAAATCAAAAACTGGAGAGATAAACTAGGCGTTGAAAAAGCAGGTCTATACCTGGCCCAGCTTGTGCGTATGCAGGAAGAGATTGGTACTGGCGGCGGTGGCTTCCGTTTTATTTATGGTGCATTTCTTCAGCAGGCACATGCTTTTCATAATGATGACCGCCTGCCTGAAATTTCAAAACTATTCACTCAATCCGGCGACATGTGGCGCAATGCCGCTATACAAGCTGCTGGCATCTACAAAGGCCGTATAACTTCACAGGCAGATTTTAATCTCATGGGTGATTACCTGGTTGAAATTTCTGAACTTGAGAAAAAAGCTTTCAAAGAATTAAGTACCGTAAAATGGCAGAAGTAAAAAGTCCTGCCATAGAAATTACTCATCTTGGTTTTCACTATGCAGAAAATTCAGGCGTGTATTTCGATGACTTCAACCTGCGTATTATGGAAGGCGAACGGTTTGGATTATTCGGTCCGAATGGCGCCGGTAAATCTACCCTCTTAAGCCTGATGACCGGATTACTGAATGCACAACAAGGCACGGTGCATTTATATGGCCAGCCTGTACAACATAAATCCGTTCGTAAACTGTTTGGTTATGTACCGCAGGATTTTTCTTTGTATGAAGAATTAAGTCCGCGCGAGAACCTGCATTTCTTCGGTGCCTGGGCCGGACTTAACCAGGCAGAAATCATCAAACGTACCGATGAACTGTTGGGAGTACTGGGTTTGAAAGATGTTGTAAACAAACCTGTAAAAACATTTTCGGGCGGAATGAAGCGCCGCGTGAATCTTGCGATCGGTGTGCTGCACAAACCGGCAATACTGTTCCTCGATGAACCAACGGTAGGCGTTGATATTCAAACCCGCCATGCGGTGATTGAATATTTAAAAGAGTTAAACCAGCAAGGTATGACACTTGTTTATACTTCGCACCAACTGACTGAAGCCGAAGACCTGTGCACACGCATTGCGCTGATGGACTATGGAAAATTACTGGCTTGCGATAATACAAACCAATTACTTCAGACACATAAAGAATCTGATCTGGAATCCCTGTTCTTAAAATTAACGGGAAAAGCATACAGAAATTAAACCATGTTCAAACTCTGGGCAACCATACGCAAAGACTCCTTGCTCCTTATCCGCGATAAGGTTGGCTTGATACTTATGTTCGTTATGCCCATTGCTCTGGTGCTTGTAATTACCAGCATCCAGAACAGCACGTTTGAATTAGTGAATGAAAATAAAATACCTTTGTTGGTTTGCAATAAAGATGCAGGAAAAACAGGTGAGGAATTCATCGCAACATTAAAACAGATCGGCATGTTTGAGATCACACAGGTTTCAAACAGCTTAAGCACGGAAGCCTTGAATACAACCATGCATGAAAAAGATGCATTGGTTGCCATAGTTATTCCTACAAACTTCTCGGCTGCGATCAATGAAAAATCTACCGAGGTTTCTTCAAAAGCATTGCAGGAATTTGGTTTGACTTCTGACTCCTTAAAAAGGGGAGAAACGAAAAAGATCAATTCCATCATCTGCATGTACAACCCTGTTTTGCAGCATTCCTTTCTGCAATCCATCAATGGTGGTTTATCCAGTGCTATACAGATCATTGAAGGAAAAAATTTAGTACAGCACATGTATGTAACGCTGAATGAAAAGCCCATGCCGGAAACATTACAAATGGAAATCTTAAAGAAAAACATTTCCATTGAAGAAATTCCCGCGGCAAAAGATGGCAGTAAAAGTATTCCAAACGCCACGCAACATAATGTACCTGCATGGACCATCTTTGCTATGTTCTTCATTGTAATTTCCCTTGGCGGCAGTGTGGTAAAAGAAAAATTAAGCGGCAGCTACATTCGTCTGAAGACCCTGCCTACCAACTATTTTGTGGGGTTACTTTCTAAACAAATCACCTTCCTGATAGTTACCTTGTCACAGGTGTTTGTAATCTTCTCTTTAGGTATCTGGCTGTTTCCGTATATCAGTTTACCTAAGTTGAATTTGCCGGCAGATTTAATCGGTTTGCTGATTGTGTCTCTTCTTTGTGGCTGGTGTGCCATCAGCTATGCGATCTGCGTAGGAACTTTTGCCCAGACTCAGGAACAGGCTAACGGCTTCGGCGCTGTATCCATTGTGATCTTAGCAGCCATCAGCGGCATACTGGTACCATCCTTTGCCATGCCACAATCTTTTGCTGTTATCATGAAATGCTCACCACTCTACTGGTGCCTTGAATCTTATTACGGTTTATTTCTTGAGCGTGGCTCTCTAACCGACATCCTTGAAAATGCTTTACCAATTGTAGGCTTCATTATTATAATCCAGGGCATCACCATTGTGGGCCTTAAAAAGAAAAATCTGATCTGAACACATATACATACCATGGGAACACCTGAACTTAAATATCAACTGAAAGAACAAATCATCAAGTTTTTAAATCTTATCTCTGTAACACCGGAGGATATTAAAGATGATGAACCTTTATTCGGCGAAGGCCTCGGCCTTGACTCCATCGATTCATTGGAATTGATTGTATTGATGGACAGAGAATACGGGATCAAAATTACTGATCCGAAAGAAGGTCGTAAAATTCTGGTAGATATCAATACAATGGTTGACTACATCGAGAAAAACAGAACCAAGTAATTTGTGAGTAGAATTGTTGTCACTGGAATAGGTATCATCAGTGCTATTGGCGATAATGCCGATAGCAACCGGACTGCCCTGCAAAATGGTATCTGCGGCATCTCTTCCATTGATCTGTTTGAAACAAAATATGCCAAGGAATTACCCTTTGGTGAAATAAAAATTTCAAATGCAGTTTTAAAAGGTCATCTGCGCGTTTCTTTCCCCGGCGTTACACGCACCAGTCTGCTGGCACAGCATGCCTTTGAACAAGCCATTGCTGATAGCAATCTTTCTTCGGAAGATTTATCTGATGAATCAACGGCATTCATCACCGGCAACACGGTTGGAGGCATGTGCCTGACGGATGAGTTGTACAACGATGCCAACAAACGTTCTACGGATTCACCTTACGTTAATTCCTATGATCTCGGTTCGGTAACGGTTTATTTACAGGAACTGTATAAGATTCGTGGTATCAGCAACACCATCAACACAGCATGCTCCTCTTCTGCCAATGCCATCATGTACGGCGCAAGACTGTTAAAATATGGCAAGGCCAAACGTGCCATCGTTGGCGGTGTAGATAGCCTCGCAAAATTCACCATCAACGGTTTTAACGCACTTCACATTCTTTCTTCCCAGCAATGTAAACCTTTTGACCAGAATCGTTCCGGTTTGAACCTCGGTGAAGGCGCAGCTTTCCTGATACTGGAGCGTGAAGAAGATTGTATTCAGAAAAAGAAATATGCTATTCTTTCCGGCTATTCCAATGCAAACGATGCCTATCATGCATCATCGCTTTCAGACACAGGTGAAGGTCCGTATGCAGCCATGACAGAAGCGTTGAAGAATGCGCAGTTACAACCGGCTGATATCAGTTTCATCAATGCGCATGGTACAGGTACGGAAAACAATGACCTGGTAGAAGGCGTTGCTATGAAACGCATTTTTGAAAAAGTTCCTCCGTTTGCATCTTCCAAATCCAATACCGGCCATACACTTGGTGCTGCCGGAGCCATTGAAGCAGTATACAGCATTCTTTCCATTCAACACCAGGAACTATATCCTTCTTTGCATTTCAACCAGTCGATTGACACTTTAGCATTAGAGCCTTTACAGACTTTCCAGAAAAGTACGGTGAGACATGTTATGTCCAATTCATTTGGCTTCGCAGGCAATTGCAGTTCTCTCATCTTCTCCGAAATATAAATACCGGCATGTTTTATATTCATCAGTCATCTTGTATCTCAGCACAAAAAGCGTTTTCTGATCCATCAGAAACTTCGCTTACTGCGTCTGTCAATAATAAGCTCTATGCATGTGATGCAAATTATGATATGATTCCGCCCAACACGCTGCGTCGCCTTGGCAAGGCCGTAAAAATGGGTATTGCAACAGGCATGCAGGTGATTAACCAACAAGCAGTTGACGGCATTGTAATCGGTACGGCTAACGGCGGACTTGAAGACTGTATCAAATTTTTGAACCAGATAATTGAGTTTGAAGAAGGGCGTTTAACACCAACAAACTTTGTACAGAGTACAACCAATGCCATTGCCGGACAATTGGGGATCATGACCGTCAATAAAGGCTATAACATTACGCATGTGCACCGCGGACTGGCATTTGAAAATGCATTGATTGATACAGAGATGCTGCTGCAGGAAAATCCGGATCGTTCTTACCTGATCGGTGGCGTAGATGAAATTTCCGAATACAATTATACCATTGATACACTTGCTGGCTGTTATAAAAAAGAAGATGTATCAAATAAAAATCTTTTACGTGCAGCATCTGCAGGAAGCATGGCTGGCGAAGGTGCGGCAATGTTTCTTGTGAATAATTCAAAACAAGACGCGCAAGCTTCTATACGTGCCATCAAAACACTGCATTCAACTGAATTTGATTCTATTGAAAAAACAATCCAGGATTTTATTCAGGAACATGTAAGCGGCGAAGAAAAAATAGATCTGATTCTTTCCGGTAAAAATGGAGATGCACGTTTGGATGCGTATTATGAAAAATGCGTTAGTCTGTTACCGGCAAATACACCCGTGGGTTATTACAAACAACTGACAGGAGAGTTTTCTACAGCTACGGCAATTGCTTTGTGGATCGCAGTAACACTGCTCTCCACAAACCGCCTGAATGCTTTATTAGAAATTCCTGCAACACTGCAGCCAAAAAATATTCTGCTTTACAATACCTGCAGAGGAAATCAACACAGTCTGATTCTGATCTCTAAGCCGTAATTATTTCGTCGTAGTAACTTTTACCGTTACCTGCACTTCATCACTCATCGTCATACTTTTACCACCAACACTATAATCCAATCTGTTTAGTGTTACATTACCTTCAAACACACCTGTTGCAGCCGTATAAGTAAAAGGAATTTTTATATCTTTTGTCACATTCTTAATTGTCAGTTTACCTTCAGCAATCAAGCCTCCTGAAGCAGTTTTAAGAATCTGCGTGCTTTCAAAAGTGATCTTTGGATATTTCTCTACATCAAAAAACTCTTCCTTTTTCAAATGTTTATCACGCGCTTCAATACCCGTATTGATGGTTGCTGTTTCAATCGTGGCTTTGATAGAGCTGGGTGCACCAGCAGATTCGTTAAAATCAATACTGGTTTCAAATTTGGAGAAACTACCATCCACTCCAATGCCGGCATTTTTTATTTTAAAGGCTACAGAGCTTTTTGTATAATCCGGTTTCAATAAAAAAGACATGCTCAAAAGAACCAGACCAGCAATGACCGCCACACTCCATATTTTCGTTACAATTTTCATAGTATTTTACTTTAGCTATTATTTAAATTAGCAAAATCCGTTCCATTAAACAACATATCCTGTTCATCTTTCGGTTAACAATACGCTTATAATTGCATACATTTATACTGAATTTATATTGCAAGAACAATGCTAAAATATATTGTACTATTCAGCGCATGCCTCTACCTATCCTGCGGTTCATCTGTTGTATCAGAAAAAGATTATTTCAAACGTAAATACAGTCTTTCCAACGACAGCCTCGAACAGACACTGGAAATTTTTTCCATGAATGATTCCATCACACAGTTTACACTGCGGGTAGAGAACAAATACCAGGACACGCTGGATAGTTATATGAGCAACGCCAGCTCTGCAGACGGTGTACATTTTATTCACAATCGTCCGGATTGTGCTATCCGCTTTGAACTACCTACTGCCGCAAGAGATACCGCAGTACTTACGTATTGCAACTGCCCTGAATTAACGGTAAAGGCCTTAAACACCCGTATGGCAGTGGATACCATGCGTATTTCTGCGTACCGGTAAAATGTTTAAACACTTGTTAGTTATGCACATCTACTGCAACTTCGCAGCAAATTCAACTTGCAGAATTGCATCTCTGACGCAATTCGCTTAACTTCAGGTATAATCGTATCAACTCTTATATACAATATGAAAAAACAAGCATATCTGATTTTCGTTATCTTATTTTCATTCATCTTACAATCTCAATCTCCTGTACAGCCAGACCCGCTGAAAACAAAAAACATGCTTTTAAAAACCAACCGCTTGCTGGGTATGAACCACATGGCGGTTAAAAATGGTAAAACTTTTACCGGTGATTTTGGCAGAGGGGTTCAATACGAACGTTATGCTAAAAAACTTTATTTAGCGAAAGAATATAAAAAGGCTGCACAGTTTTCTTTCCGTGCGAGAGAGTTTTCTGTAGCATCTCTTCTTGCAAACAAAGCAAAACCTACCAGCGATGGAACATTTACAACAGAAGAAAAAATGCTTGTGTCTCCGCTGCCTGAACTTTCTGATATGGATAAAGAATTGACTGAACAAAATATACCGTTACCAACTGACCAGGACTTACTCGCAGGTAATCTAGACATTACCATTTAAGATGTCCACTTTAGTCAAGTGATTATAATTTTTTGATAAAGTCCCGCTATGTCGGGACTTTTTTATTTTTATCGATGGTGACTTTTTAGATTAAATGATTTACTTGATTTTTTTCTTTGCTTTACCTATTGCCATGGCATTCACCATACCTGCATCCATATCCTGCTGCGATTGTATGAAAAATGACCTCTATTGGTATTCCCCCTTATTCTGACTATTTGTATTCTTTACCCTGCCTTTCCCAATACTATTTTTAAATATCAGAGGTGGGACAGAGGTGGGACAAAGGTGGGACAGAGGTGGGATATAGGTGGGACAGAGGTGGGAGAAATAAGAAGACAACTATGCACTGCTTACTTTCAGGCCATAAAGATCCTGCCTGTTTACCTGATAATTGTTATCTTATATCGTTATATTTACGCTGGTTATAACTATCCTACATGCATGGCTTCACGTTTCCTTACTGCTCAATGGCGAAAACTTATTTTAGCGAACTACGCAGTAGATCCTGAAATACTAAAGCCGTACCTCCCGGCCCATACAGAGCTTGACATCTGGAACGATACCTGTTATGTATCCGTCGTAGGTTTTCTGTTTGATGCAGTAAAAATCAAGGGTATTTCCATTCCGCACCACACAGCATTCCCTGAAGTGAACCTGCGCTTTTATGTGCGTTATCTTGAAAATGGCGAATGGAAACGCGGCACCGTATTTATAAAGGAATTAGTACCAAAGCGACTAGTCACGTTCGTTGCCAATACACTTTACGGAGAAAATTACCAGACTCTTCCCATGCGCCACCAATGGGATGTTTTAGACAATGAGCAACGCATCGAATACGAATGGAAGGTAAATAATAAATGGAATTACATCCGTGTGAAAGCAGGTATAGAACCTGTTGACATCAAACCCGGCAGTGAAGCCGAGTTTATTACAGAACACTACTGGGGTTATACCAAACGCTCTGCAACTGCTACGTCTGAATATGAAGTGAAACATCCGCGCTGGCAGGTATACCGCATGCATAGCCTGAACTTTTCTTTCAGCACCAAAGAATTATTTGGTGAGGCGTTTGCTCCTTTTCTGGAAACCAAGCCTACATCCATCTTTCTAGCCGAAGGCTCGGAGATTGAAATTATGGGCGGCAGGAAGTTGTAATGTACAAGCAACTTCTTTTCAGGCCTTCCTTCTTCATTTTATTGTATATTTTTCTCCCTTCCCTTGATTTTTACGTATACATTTATCAGTATATTGAAGTGCTTTCAATGCCCCATAACAAATACTTTTATGCATCTTTTTCAAAAAATCATTAACCTGGGTGTGCTTCCTGAAACGGGTTCCGCCAACCGGCATTTCATCCGCACCACCAACATGATCAATCTGCTGCTTATTTGTGCAGTTGCCATTCCATTGACAATTGCCATTACAATCCTGACAGATGACGGAGTTAAAAGTTACGGACGCTGTATCCTGTTGTTATTATTCAGTATTATAAGTCTTTTCCTGAATGCTTCCAGACGTTACACCCTTTCTAAAATCACTACATCAGTCACCCCGGCCTTTTCACTAATCATTTTCCCAATCTTTATCAGCAACTTTATCCATGCAGGCATGTTTCTCTGGATTCCCTATGCCTTCATGGTACTGGGCATCATTCCATTTTTAATTTTTTCTCTGGAAAAAGAAAAAATTTTCCTGTTTCCTATCGTGGGGTTATATATAACTTTTATCCTCGTTTTTGATGAATTCCTGATTAAACATTTTGACTCGCTGCCGGATCTTGATTTTATAAAAAAATATTATGTGTATTACCTGCTTGCAAAAACAGTCATAACTGCTTTTTTATACAGTTCTTTCACGTTCTTCAAATATATACTTCAAAAGAGTCAAATAGACCTGCTACGGCTCAGTACAGAACTAGATAAACAAAACCAGTCGTTAAGTATACTGAATGCTACACTGGAGAAGAAAGTCGCTGAACGCACGGAAAAGCTGACGTTACAAAATGACCGTATTAAAAATCTTGCCTACACAAACGCCCATGAAATACGCGCATACATTGCACGCATTATCGGATTAATGAGTTTATCCAAACACGATATTCCACAGCATGAAAAAGAATTTTGCGACACCAAGATCGAAGAAAATATTTCAGACCTGGAAAAAATTACCCAGAAGCTTTCCAGGGAATTGATCGAAGAGAGATAGAAAATTTAAATGGCTTTTAAAGAAGGACACACACAGATTATTTTTTCCCACCATGGCCTGTGACGCACAGGCAATCATTTATAAGAGATGGTCTGTGTGCCACAGACCATGGATGTGGATCACGATAGTGAGAAGTTATTTATACTCAATGAAAAATACGGTCGATTACTTTTTTTCTTCTTTTCAGAAAAGGCTCTTCGATCAGCATTGTGCTCAGTACAGCCGCTGAAAACGTAAGCCCCAGATAACACAATACTCCCAGCCAGGTTGCACCCAAACGGTCGTAAATAAAAAATACAAAGACCGGATGCCACAAATACCAATTGTAGCTGTAATAAGCAATCACCTGTATAAATTTAATTCCGGAAAAATCTATATAATATACACCTAGTAAAATCAATGCAAAGGCAAACGGAATAATCGTATGCAGGTACATTTTATAAAACAGACTTTCGTTTGAATAGACAGAACCAACAATGGCTGCCACGAAGATAAGCACACCTAAACAGGTAGACCATACCTGTACATTTCTGTTTTTTATTTTTTCTCCGTAAAATGTTATAATCAAATTCAACAGCACGCCCCAGCCCAATGCATCAATCCGGTTGTGCGTACTGGCGATTACATCTTTACTGTTCGTAAAAAAATACGAACAGTGTTTTAAAATAATTCCCGACACAATCACTCCGATCACAAACAGGAACAGTGCTTGCTTCTGTTTTTCAACCGGAAAAACTTTTTGAATGAATATATACAAGATGGGAAGCAAAATATAAAAGTGTTCTTCCACACACAAAGTCCATACGTGATCGAAACTCCAGTGAAAAGGTCCGCCGGTGTAATTCTGATAAAAGAACAGATAGCGCTTCAAATCCCACAAAGGAATGATCTGATCGGGATGCGACTGACTGTAAAACAATATAGCTACACCTGTGCCCAGCAACAAGAACATATAATACGATGGCCAGATCTTAAAACCTCTTTTCAGGAAGAATTCAAAGAATACGATTTTTTTCTGAGTGGTTAAATCCTTCGTCAGCAGTCCGCCGACAAGCAAGCCAGAGATCACGAAAAAAATTTCAACACCTAAATATCCGAAAGGAAGTGTGCCCTTGAAATGAAAAAGAACGACTGCAAGTACTGCTATTCCTCTGAAAAAATCTACACTTGAAATTCGATCCGGATTATTGACAACTTTAAAGACGTTTAGTTTCTGCAGCATGGTTTAGCCCATTACGTACTCAACAACTACAGCGGTAACTGCGCCGAACAAAGACATCAGCAAGCGATTGGCTTTAAACTTGTGTTGAGGATTGGATTCAAAAAAGATGGTTGTAGAAATATACAGGAAGTTACCGGCCAGCAAAGCAAACAATAAGCCCATACCTTCGCCGTCAAGAATTCCCTGATCGGATAAATAATCACTTATGAATAAACCCAGCGGCGATGCCAGCGCAAATACCAGTTGCCAGCCGAAAATAGAAACGCGGGTCTGCATCAATCCAATCAATACAGCGGCCAATGCAAATGCTTCCGGTAGTTTGTGTAGCACCAATCCAATCAATAACGTATTGTGATCACCTTCCGCATGCATGTGCGAAGGGTGCATCAATAAGGAACCTTCAAGTAAGCCGTGTACACACATAGCCAGCATGATGAAATATTTTTTAGAACCTGTATCGTGATCATGCAAATGAATATGTCCGTGCTCCACACCGGTTGAGAAATATTCAATCAGCATTTGCAGAAAATACCCGAGTAATACAAAGATTCCTGCCAGTTTGAAATTACCGGATTCAGTAACTGCTTCCGGTAGAATATGAATAACAGTAATAGAAAACAGGTATGCACCACTGAAAGACAAAATGAATTTAAAATTCTCTGTACCTTTTGCTGATGTGTAATAAACAAGTATCGCGGGTACAAACGCAACCAAAAATAAAATTAAAGCACTAACAAGCATGTTTGTTATTTTTTAGCAATCATTATTAATCTATCCGACTCAACAGCATCGTAGGCATCTAACTGATAACTTCCGAACACATCTGTTAAGGTAAGACCTGCAAAGGTAAAGAATCCTTTAAAATCTTCTAAAGTCAGGGCTTTCACTTTTTCAGTAAAGAAATACGGCGTTTCATCTGCTTCAAAACGAATCTCTTTATGAATGTATCCATCCTGTACATAGCGCTTCAGATGAAACGTAATTCCTTCAATCGTTTTTGTTTCTTCTTCTTTCATCAAATTTACCGCACGCGCCACATTCATAAAATCGATAACCAGCGAACCTCCTTTTTTAAGCGCACGCGAAAGTGTTGTAAACGCGGCTTTATCTTCAGCTTCCGTTTCAAAATATCCAAAACTGGTAAACAAATTCAATACATAATCAAACGATTCGTTCCATGCCGGCTTGCGCAGATCATGCACCAGGAATGTTACGCCTGCAGGTGCATGTGATTGCGCCATGGCAATGCTGGCACTTGAAAGATCTGCTCCCGTTAACGTGTATCCCTTTTCTGCCAGAAACAAGGTATGCCTGCCTTTACCGCAAGGCAAGTCCAATATGCTGGCGCCTTTTTTAACCTTCAAATGTTCCATGAGATTGGTCAAAAACACTTCCGCTTCTGTTTCGTTGCGGTTGCTATACAAAATATGGTAGTACGGGGTATCAAACCAGGTATCAAACCATTCTTTCTGTAACTGAGGCATATTGTTTTTTTAGGGTAGAAATATTTATACAATATTAATCAAAAGGAAGTTCATTTAAGGGAAAAAAGTGTACGGTGTAGAGTGTAAAGTGTAAGTTTTGTTTCTTTAATCAAAGAATCAAGCTTAATAATTTAAAAAACGGCTACACTTTTCACTTTTCACTTTACACTTTCAATTGACTATCTTTGTATCACATGCGTGAAGACTACCTAAAATCAGACGACGAACAATTCACCCCGGGTGAAAAGGAAATTGAAAGAGCCTTACGGCCACTTTCTTTTGAAGATTTTGCCGGCCAGGATAAGATCATCGAAAACCTGAAAGTATTTGTCGGAGCAGCCAGACAACGCGGCGAGCCTCTTGATCACGTATTGTTGCATGGTCCTCCGGGCCTTGGAAAGACAACACTTTCCAATATTATCTCGAACGAGTTAAATTCAAATATCAAGATCACCTCCGGTCCGGTACTTGAAAAACCAGGCGATCTGGCAGGTTTGTTAACCAATCTTCAGACAAACGATGTATTGTTTATTGATGAGATTCATCGTTTGAATTCCGTGGTGGAAGAATATCTGTATTCTGCCATGGAAGATTATAAAATCGATATCATGCTTGATTCGGGTGCCAATGCCCGCAGCATTCAGATCGGTTTGAATCCGTTTACATTGATTGGTGCTACTACACGTGCCGGTTTACTTACATCGCCGCTGCGTGCACGTTTCGGCATCAATGCCCGTTTGGAATATTACGATGCCAAACTGCTTACGCGCATCATTCAACGTTCTTCCGATTTATTAAATACACCGATTCTCGAAACCGCTGCTTATGAGATTGCCCGCAGAAGCCGCGGGACCCCTCGTATCGCAAACAACCTGCTGAGACGCACCCGCGATTTCGCGCAGATCAAAGGCGACGGCACCATTACACTAGATATTGCAAAGATGGCGCTCGAGGCACTGAATGTTGACCATAACGGTTTAGACGATATGGACAACCGCATCCTCATGACCATTATTGATAAATTCAAAGGCGGTCCTGTAGGCCTTACAACGATTGCTACTGCAGTAAGTGAAGAAGCGGAGACTATTGAAGAAGTATACGAACCTTTCCTGATCCAGGAAGGATATTTAAAACGCACCTCACGGGGCAGAGAAGTAACTCCGCTTGCGTACAAACATTTACAACGTACGCCTCCTGCACAATCCGGCACCTTATTCGAATAAGCCATGGCTTCTTTACAAACATCGCACCGCACGCGTATTGTGAAAGAAGCAGCCCGGCTTGCAGGCTTTGATTACTGCGGCATTTCCGCTGCACAATTTTTAGAAGAAGAAGCTCCCCGACTCGAATCCTGGCTGAAACGCAACCAACATGGCACCATGCAATGGATGGAAAATCATTTCGACAAACGTCTCGACCCGCGCAAACTGGTTGATGACGCCCGCTCCGTTGTTTCTGTCTTATTGAATTATACACCCGAAGATTCCTCTCTTTCAGAAGGCGAAGTCAAAATTTCCCGCTACGCGTATGGCAAAGATTATCACTATGTACTGAAAGATAAATTCAAAATCATGCTTGCTTACATCACCGAACACATTGGCGAAGTGCACGGCCGCGCATTTGTAGACTCAGCACCTGTAATGGACAAGGTATGGGCGCAGAAAGGCGGACTAGGCTGGGTAGGCAAGCACAGCAATATTTTAACAAAAGATTCGGGTAGTTATTTTTTTATCGGTGAATTGATTCTGGATCTTGAACTGGATACCGATGGCCCGATCAAAGACTATTGCGGCACCTGCACGCGATGCATCGATGCCTGTCCGACAAACGCCATCACCGAGCCTTATCAGGTCAACGGCAGCAAGTGTATCTCCTATCTGACAATTGAATTAAAAGAGCAGATTCCGACAGAATTTAAAGACCAGATGCAGGGCTGGGCATTTGGCTGTGACATTTGCCAGGAAGTCTGCCCCTGGAACCGTTTTGCAAAGCCTATAAATAAAAATGAGTTCTCCCCTTCGGAAGAACTCAAAAAATACTTTGAAATGCCTTTAAAAGAAATCACCAAAGATGTGTTCAATGTCCTTTTTAAAGACTCTGCCATAAAACGAACCAAACTTGAAGGTCTCTCCAGGAATCTGACATTCCTAAAAAAAGACGTTTAAGCGAAACAGCGTTTTAAAACCGGCGCATATGTTTGGCCAAAGTGCTCATAACACCAGTTTTTTAACTCCTGAACTTCTTCAATAATCAGCTCACCTAAATGTTTCAATAATTCTTTCTCAAATAGTTGCTGATCAAAGCTTACCTTTTCAAGAATAAATTTTGTGTAATCTAACATGTGCTCTATACGTTGTTTTGGTTGAAAACTTCAATTACTAACGCAAATATTACATGAAAGGTTGCCGGAAGAAATCCATTTGTCGGGTATTTTTCTCATTTTTGTAATTAAACCACTTAAAAAACCCATTATTTGAATTCAGGAGTGTTATATAGGCCAATTATTGCATTTTTTGTATGTATACTTTTGAACTTTTCTTCAAATAGTCAAACTATTTCTTTTAAATGTAATAAGACCACATTACATAAAAATGAATTTTTCAGTATATCTATTACATTTTCAAAAGATGCGAAAAAAGAATACAAAGGATATAAGACTTATAATTTCCCGGATATAGCCGACATGGTAAAATCCCATACCTATTTTGATGAAAAAGAAGATGCCGATAAAAACTTTGTCATTACTCAATGGTATGAGCCTTTAAAGGCAGGTTTCATGTATATTCCAGCCATTTCGGTACAGGCAAAAGGTAAAACTTTTACGAATCCTGCGTTCAGCATAAATATTCTGAATACCCTTGCGGAACAGCCCGTAGAACCACCGGCAGAGGCCTGGATCGGAAAGTCAAAACTGCAGGCGGAAACACCGGAAATTCAATGGCACGTTACAGCAAACGTACAGGAAGTATATCCTACACAGCCCATTCATATCACAGGCTATATACTTATCCCTTTTAATAACAGTATTCCCTTCACCTTTGTAAACAGCAATGAACAAAAGGAATACATCAAGAAAAAATTGAAGAGCAACAATTGCCTGATTCAGGATAAATCATTTGCCTCAGAGTTTAAAAAAGATACAGTCATTATTAACCAGGAAAAATATCTGAAATTGATTGTTGTTGATCAGTTTATATTCCCTCAGAAAGCCATAGACATTACACTTCCGGAAACCGAGTGGTATATTTACATGTATAAAAAAGGTGTGCACGATGAAGGCATCGCCCGCACACAGGAGAAGCTTGTTCTAAAAGATAAAAGCATTCATATAAAAGTTAAAAGCCTGCCTAACCAGGGTGTAGACCGCATTGTACCGGTGGGTGTTTTTCACAGCAAGGATTTTCTGGAAGAAAAACGAATCCGCAACGGACAGGCGACTTATTTAACCATTATTCTGGAAGGCAATGCTGACCCCGCTTCTATTGGTAAGTTTGAATTTACCTCATCCGATATGGAACTGATGAGCGAGCAGATTGTTTCACAAAAAACGATAGACGCCGGCGGACAATGGAAGATCCGGAAGGAATTTAAATTTCAGATCAATCCGTTGCGCAGCGGCCAGTATCAAATGGGTGATGCCTTCAGATATGTTTATTTCAATTCAAACAAAAATGCGTTTGATACGCTTTATCCAAAATCTTCTTTGAATGTTTATGGCGAACGTGTTAGCGAAAGTAATGCCATGCTCACGAACGACGAGTTTTACAACCGCTATACCAGCCAGACAAACAACAAGCTATTCCTCACCAAGAACAATGATCTATTCAATCACTTGGCGAACCTGATTATTTTAGTTATGTTAGCAGTTACCGCAATCCTTGTTATTAAAAAATGAGCAATACATACGGCACAATATTTCGCATTACCACCTTTGGAGAATCTCACGGTAATGCTGTTGGAGTTATAGTGGATGGTTGTCCGCCGAATATAGAAATTGATGAAACATTCATTCAGTCTGAAATGGCCCGAAGAAAACCGGGGCAATCCAAGATTGTTACACAACGTCAGGAAGACGATGTGATCGAAATCCTTTCAGGCGTATTTGAAGGAAAATCAACGGGTACACCTATCGCCATGATGGTACGCAATGCCGATCAGCGCAGCAAAGATTATTCACACATCGCGGACCGTTTCCGTCCGTCGCATGCAGATTATACCTACCACGAAAAGTACGGCACACGTGATTACCGCGGTGGCGGCAGAAGCTCTGCCAGAGAAACACTGGCGCGTGTTGCTGCAGGCGCATTAGCAAAAATGATTTTAGCGAAAGCAAATATTAAAATCCAGGCATACGTATCACAGGTTGGGCCATTAAAACTTACGACTGATTATAAAGATCTGAATATTGCCCATGCGGAAACCAATATCATCCGTTGTCCGGATGATGCCATGGCAGAAAAAATGATTGAGTTCATTGACCAGACCCGTTTGAACAGAGATACTGTGGGCGGTGTGGTAAGCTGTGTGATTGAAGGTTCTCCGGCTGGTCTTGGCGAACCGGTATTTGATAAACTGCATGCAGAACTTGGCAAAGCCATGTTAAGCATCAATGCTGTAAAAGGTTTTGAATATGGCAGCGGTTTTGAAGGTGTTGCCCAATTCGGTTCGCAACACAACGACAAATTCTACACAGACGCAAACGGGAAGGTACGTACAGAAACCAACCACTCAGGCGGTATACAAGGCGGCATCAGCAACGGAGAAGATATCTATTTCCGTGTGGCATTTAAGCCAGTTGCTACCATCATGATCGATCAGGAAAGTATTAACGATAAAGGTGAAACAGTTACCGTAAGCGGTAAGGGCAGGCACGACCCATGTGTGGTGCCCCGTGCAGTACCTATTGTTGAAGCAATGGCTGCAATCGTAATGGTTGATTTTTATTTAAGAAACAAAGCCATACGTTTTGACTGAAACAAAAAATAAAAAGCTCCCCCTGCATATACTGATACTGGCAGGAATGGCAATGGGTATTGTCTGGAGCATCGCTGCAAGTAATATCAACGGCGGTGCAGCATGGACAACCGCTTACGTAAAACCATTCGGCACAATCTTTATCAAACTTCTTCAAATGCTTGCAATCCCGCTGATCATCACATCGATCATCAGCGGGATTGCTGGTTTAAGAGACATCAACAAACTCGGTCGTATTGGTGGGCGCACGCTGATACTTTTTACTGTTACCTGTCTCACCTCTACCATTATAGGTGTTTCACTTGCCACTGCATTCAAGCCCGGCACAGCCATTCCTGAACAAACCAAAACAGCATTGATGCATTCGTATCAGGAAAAAACATCCGGACTAATCGAAACAGCTCAAGGTAATACAACCAATGCCATGCATATGATCACGGAAATGGTACCGAATAATATCTTTTATGCGATGAGTAATAACGGACTCATGTTGCAGGTGGTGATCTTTGCTATTCTCTTTGGTATTGCTTTGACTAAAGTGAATACATCCAAATCTGAAATTGTTGTTCAGCTGATTGATGGGTTGAATGAAACATTCATGCAGCTGGTAATGCTGGTAATGGTCATTGCACCAGTCGGAGTTTTTGCATTGATCGCATCCATCAGTTTTGATGTTCATGTGTTCTTATCGCTGCTGTATTATATGCTCACAGTAATTGCGGGATTAGCCGTTATTCTTTTCATTTTATACCCGCTGATTATAAAACTGTTTTCTGCGATTACTTATAAAAAATTTTTTAAGACCATGCAACCGGTTTTCCTGATGGCCTTCTCTACCAGTTCCAGTGCCGCGACCTTGCCTGTAACCATGGATAAGGTTGCAAACGGATTTAATATCAAAAAAGAAATTTCAGATTTTGTTCTTTCGCTGGGCACAACCATCAACATGGATGGCACTGCGCTTTACCAAAGCATTGCTGCTGTATTCATTGCGCAGGCAACAGGCATGGAGCTCACGACCGGACAACTTATTATTATTGCATTGACCGCAACGCTTTCTGCCGTTGGTGCTGCCGGTATCCCGGGAGCAGGTATGATCACCCTGATCATCGTACTGGATGCCGTTGAAATCCCTATTGAAGCCATTGCCCTGATCATGGCTCCCGATCGTTTGCTGGACATGTTCCGCACGGTTATCAACGTTGCGGGAGACGCTTGCGGTGCGATTGCAGTATTTGGGATGGAGAAAAAAGACTAGTTACCAGGTGCTAGTCATTAGTTGCTAGGCTAGAGCAAGAGTAAGAGTAAGAGTACCGAGTATTAAGTACTCTGTACTTAATACTCGGTACTTCATCCTTTTAATCACAAGTTTTTTGCGGCAGCAATTTCTTTTTTAAGATTTGGCAGAAAGCCTGCAACAAGTCCCAACAAAGGAAGTACAGAAGCGATACAGAATGCGAAATCAATAGATGTCTTGTCTGCTACATACCCAAGAATTGCTGAACCGATTCCACCCATGCCAAAAGCAAGTCCGAAGAATAGTCCCGATACCATACCTATTTTACCCGGCATTAATTCCTGTGCATATACTAATATAACCGAGAACGCTGAAGACAGAATCAATCCTACAAGCACACACAATACACCTGACCAGAACAAATTGGCGTAAGGCAACAACAAGGCAAATGGAGCGGTACCTAAAATTGAAAACCAGATCACATGTTTTCTATTGAATCGATCACTGATTGGTCCGCCTAAGAACGTACCAATAGCCATAGATACAAGAAAGATAAACAGATAAAATTGTGATTGCTCTACTGTTAAATCAAAAGTGTTTTTCAGATAAAAGGTATAATAACTTGTGATGCTTGATACATATACAAATTTTGAAAAGATCAATACAATCAAAATCGTTAAGGCACCAATCACTTTATTTCTTGACAAGTTGTGCATATCAGCAGCAGCTGCTTTCTTTTTACTTCGGTTCGATAAATAATTTTTATACCAGATCGATACGCGCGACTGTATAATAATTGCCAGTACAGCAAAGGCTGTTAAATAAATAATTCCCTCCTGCCCTTTGGGTACAATCAACCAGGCAACAACCAGCGGTGCGATGGCACTCCCTGTATTGCCGCCAATCTGGAAGATGGATTGTGCAAGCCCTCTTTTCTTCGATCCGCCCGATGCCATGTAAGCCACCCGTGACGATTCCGGATGCAGCACCGCTGAGCCAATGCCGACGATACATACAGAAACAAGAATCATATAAAAGTTTGCCGCGTAAGCCAGAGAAATAATACCTACCAATGTAAAGCACATACCAAGCGGTAGTGAATAAGGTTTTGGTTTTACGTCGGTATATAAACCAATGACTGGCTGAAGGAAAGATGCTGTCAGGTTAAGCACAAATGTGATCAGACCAATTTCTGTATACGATAAATTCAAGGTCTTTTTAAAGACCGGATACATCATCGGAATAGCCTGCTGAATAAGGTCATTCAATAAGTGTGCTGCACTGATGGCAAAAAGAATCGGATACACGGTTGCTTGTATGGTTTGACTTACCTCCCGTTCTGCTACCTCATTTTCATTTTTCATAACATATTTATTTTAATCTTAATTCATCCTATCATCTGATGACTTGCTACAAATTTTTTAATCCAATTCCAGGATTTGATTCATATAATCCGCTGCCTTTTTAGGATTTCTGTCGGCGATCGCTTCGCAAAGTTTCTCATGTAAGGCTTGCGAACGCATATATGCCTTGGTATCCGGATACTCCTTCTGGAAATAGTCGCTGATCACTTTGGCAAAGGTTTTAAAAAGATCCATCAGTACCATGTTTTTTGATGCCTCTGCAATCACTATGTGAAAGGCAATATCAGCTTCGAGGCACTCCTGTTGTTGCTGACTTTCAATGGCCTTTTTCCGTTGATTCAGCAATGTCCGCATTTGCTTTACTTCTTTCTCCGTTCGGTTTTCTGCCGCTTTCTGAACCATGGTAATTTCCAGCATATGCCGTACTTCATTCAGTTCCTTGGTATTTGCCCGTCGCAACCGTTGATGCAATGGTTCTGTAACAACCGAAGCATCCGCTACAAAAGTTCCTTTCCCCTGCTGCACACTCACCAAGCCTGCATTTGCCAGAATCCGGACCGATTCACGTATGGTCGAACGACCAACACCAAAACGTTCCATCAATTCAGGC
This sequence comes from Cytophagaceae bacterium, assembly GCA_021151805.1. Lineage (GTDB taxonomy): Bacteria > Bacteroidota > Bacteroidia > Cytophagales > Cytophagaceae > Cytophaga. The sequence continues at coordinate 27,041 of JAGKWN010000019.1, forward strand.
TCCGTAGGGATCTTATCTCCTTTTTTATATTCCCCCGACGAAATAAGCTGTTGCAGCTTAGCAGCTACCTGGTCTGCCAACTTTACGACTTCTATTTTTTCGGAAGGGAAATTCATAATATCATCTGATGAATTTCAAATGTAGAAGATTATTGGATTCGTTCCAAATTATTTCTTTCAATTCATTGAATATCCACTAATAAACAGCTTACATCCCCGGATTCGTAAAATTTCACATTCCTTTGTATCTTTACAGAACCTCTTTGACAAAAGAGGTGTTTACTACACGTAAAGAATTGAATCTCATGGAAAATAAAAAAATAGCTGTAGAAATCTATACAGAAGCTACACCCAACCCGAATACATTAAAATTTATCACTGATAAAACGTTGGTAGAAGAAGGCAGCATTGACTTTCCCTCTCCGTCTTCTGCAGAATCTTGTCCGCTGGTACTTGACCTGTTCCGTTTTAATTTCGTAAAACGGGTATTCATGGCTGCCAATTTTGTTACCGTTACAAAGTCTGAGAACATCGAATGGCAGGAAGTAAGTGCGATGATCAAATCGGTGATTAAAGGCTATATCGAAGAGGGAAAACCCCTATTCAAAGAAATGCCTAAATCAGTTTCCAGCACTGCTCCTGTAGAAGGAGAACCGGAAGTGATTACAAAAATAAAAGTGGTTCTGGATGAATATATCCGCCCCGCTGTTGAACAGGACGGTGGTGCCATAAACTTTGAATCTTTCACTGATGGTGTTGTAAAAGTACAGCTGCAAGGATCGTGCAGTGGTTGTCCTTCTTCTACAGTTACATTAAAATCCGGTATCGAAAATTTATTAAAGCGTATGGTACCTGAAGTAACAGAAGTTGTTGCTGAAGGGGTTTAACAATATACCCTCATACATAAAAAAGCATCCATGAATTTCTCATGGATGCTTTTTTTATGTATGAGGGACTTGGTATTTTATACTTCTTCTGTATAAGTTTTAGGTAATGCCATAATCGAACCTGTTTTTCTGTTAAAATACATTGCACCCGTTCTTTTTTGTGGTGCTGCAGGTTTAGAAATAGTTGTATCAGGCTTAACTATTTTTTTAGTACTGTCATCTGCAAATACCAGTAAGTATGAAGATGTGCCGTAATAGCCTGTTGTATTCTTACTGTCAGATTTAATTGTATCTGACTTCACTTTTGCTTTTGATGAGTCCGTTGGTGTCTCTGTAAATAAAGCATACGCTGCTGATTTTTTTACAGAACCTGTTTTAAGTGTATCGGGCTTAGGTGCCACAGGTTTCTGCTCAGGCTTCACTTTTTTCGTGCTGTCATCTTCGGCATATGTCAGCATCATTTCTGCTGAAGAAACAGCACCAGTCAATTTTGTTTTAATAGTGTCTTTAATAACCTGAGGTTTAGCTATTGTATCTTTTTGTGCGAAAGTCATGAAAGATACTGCTGCCATTGCAATTGAAGTAATTACTATTTTTTTCATAATTAAAATAAGTTGATTTGTAATATTCAATTATCATAAACGTGCCAAACTTTTAATATTCTTTAAATCAATATCTTATTATTTTGATCAAATTATTTATTGTAGAATAATTCTACAACTGCTGGGGAACACTTCTACAACAGTCTTATCCATGCATAATATAATCTCATCTCACTGCGTAATAATGCTTAACTTATAGTATGGAATGGAGGGAAAATCAAGTACAAATCAAACTTACATTACTCGTTGTTATTGGTATACTCGGCATTATTACCATCTGCATTTTTACAAACAAAGCCTTCCAATCATTACGCGAAACAGTAGGCGAGTTTCATTACCCGGACCAGAAAATAAGAACCTTAAATAGTCTTCTTGATCAGACTAATAATTCTGACCAGTATTTACGATTGTATGCAATCACAAAAAAATCTGCCTATTTAAAAAAATACGATGAGTCGCTTGATAGCATAAACAAACTCTTTACATCGTATAGGAAATATACTAAAGCAGATACTTTTAAAAACAATCAGATTGACACCATACAAATGTGGTGGAATAATAAAGTAAAGGACAATAAAACATTACTGAAGCTAAACAGCGACAAACCCGACATCCTGGTCATCGGAAAATTGCTGGACGATTCAAAAGACACAACCCTTTTCTCAACACAGATCAATAATGAAAAAACAATTCGCGACTCACTCGTGATTGTAAAAAAAATTCCATTCAACCAGGAACAAAAAACCGGAGTGCTTCATAAAGTCAAAAGACTATTTGAAAAAAAAGATGATGAATTCGTCCTGGATTCATCGGACATGGATATTCAATTGTTTTCTTATACCTATAAAAAGCAGGATACAACCATCACAGATACGCTCGTCAAAATAGATCCATATAATAAAGCTGTTACAACGACTGTAAAAAATGTACTCCAGGAACGTATGGTGTATGATACAATCATCAATCTTAAACGTCTTTCGATCATTGAGAAGGATTTTATTATCCGCAACCGGATTGACAAACAGATTAAAATCATTCAGAAACAGGAGCAGGCCGATGCAGAAAATAATATTGCAGAGATCCAGAACATCAGTACGAAAGCAATTAATAAAATCTTTATTGTTTTCATCATCATCCTATTTACATGTTTATGTTTATATGGATTACTTGTCTTAGATACCTACAGGATTAAACGCTATGAACAAAACCTGATCAGAGAAAAACAAAACTACCAGGACCTTGCTAATAATAGATCTGATTTCTTGTCTATGATGGCACACGAGTTACGAACCCCGTTGCAATCCATTATTGGATTTTCAGATTTGCTCCATAATCCTAAGAATAAAGTAGCAAACAAAGCGTCACACTACAGTGAAATCATAAAAAAGTCATCTTCACATCTCCTTCAAACGATCAATCTGTTGTTAGACCGAAGTAAAATTGATGCGGGAAAAATTGAGCTGGAGCATGTTTCCTTTAACCTATCCGAATGCCTGTATGAAGTATTTGAAAGCCTCAGCATCCAGGCAAGTGAAAAGCCTTTTTTATATACCATTGATTCAAACATTCCGGACCATTTAATTGTCAATGGCGACTCATTCAGACTTAAACAGGTATTATATAATTTATTAAGCAACGCCATAAAATTTACCAATCAGGGCAAAGTATCTCTCACCTGCAGACTAATACATGACCAGAAAGATTCTGTGCGCGTGAATTTTAAAATCGCTGATACCGGCATAGGAATACCGAAAGAAAAAATTAAAAAACTGTTTGAAAAATATGAACAGTTGGACAAATCTACTGTTAGGCTATTTGGTGGTACAGGCTTGGGCCTGGTCATTACAAAAAAAATTCTTGAACTCTTCCATTCTTATTTAACTGTACAAAGCAATGAAAATACAGGTACTACATTTTTATTTAACCTAACCTTCGAGAAAAGTAAAGCTCTGGTACCCATTTCATCGGCAGAGTTGGTTCATAGCCATGCCTCTTTATTGATTATTGATGATGACAATTACAGTTTGTTGTATGCCTATCAATTAATTCATAAATTTTTTGAATCCGTATATATAGCAAGTTCTATCGCCGATGGATTACAAATTATTGAGCACAACAAACCTCATATTATTTTATGCGACCTACATGTAAATAATATACTTGGAACAACTCTACTGGATTACATAGAAGAAAAAACAAAAATAATTTTCACAAGTGCGGATCATGATTATCTGGCAAAACTAAAAAAACAGAACTTCTACATTCTTCCCAAACCTTTTACCGGTGAAGACTTGATAACTGCTTTAAACAGTCTTGACATTTCAATTCCATTAAAGAACAACACCTCAATATCTGATACCATACATATACAATCGCTGCTTGAAAAAATTGCCTTGATTGAACAAGCCCTTAACGAAAATAATATACAATCCATTTTATATTACCTGCATCAATTGAAAACCACACTCGGTTATTTAAACAATTGGGAAGAAGTTAAGATCATACAAAAAGAAGAATCTGCTTATGTTTTACACATGAAGGCAGATATACTTAAAAAATCAATTGCAACGATGCTTCCGGGATTAAAAGATCTCTATTCGAGATGATAAATTTTCAATTTATTATACAAAGTTTTGCGATCAATATTCAAAAGACGCGCAGCTTCACTTTTATTATTACCGGTTTGTTTCAAAGCTTTTATGATTGATTCCTTTTCCTGTTGTTCCTGTAATAATTTAAGATCAATCGTATTTATTCTTTCGGCATTCTGATGCATAATTTCCGCAGGCAATGCATCAGATTCGATCATCTCTCCCCGTGTTAATAATACAGCCCTCCGGATTATATTTTTCAACTCCCGAATATTCCCGGGGAATGAATAAGCTGCTAAAATTCTTTCGACCTCTAAACTGATTCCTTTAACATTCTTATTAAATTCCTGATTTGATTTGCTGATAAAATGTTTTACCAGTTCATGCAGATCTTCGGCGCGCTCTCTTAGTGCAGGAATATGAATTTTGAATTCATTTAAACGGTGATAGAGATCTTCCCTGAATTTTTCTTTTTGGACAGATGAAATAATTTCTTCATTTGTAGCGGCAAGCAGTCGTACATTTAAAGTGATCTCTTTATTTGCACCTACGCGTTTTACTTTTTTTTCCTGCAGTACACGAAGAAGTTTAATCTGATTTTCATAAGTCAGGTTCCCTAATTCATCCAAAAACAAAGTGCCGCCATTGGCGGTTTCAAGCAGGCCGGCTTTATCAGTAACAGCACCCGTAAAAGCGCCCTTCACATGCCCGAAAAATTCACTTGGAAACAACTCTTCAGAAATAGAACCGCAATCAACCGCAACAAAGGCTGCTTGTTTGCGATCGCTCTTACTGTGGATGTATTTGGCCAGTTCTTCTTTACCCGTACCACTTTCACCCGTGATCAATACAGATAGCATGGTTGGTCCAACAAGTGCTGCATGCTCAAGAACAGATTTAAATTGAGTATTTTTTCCTTTTACAAAATTTTCACTCTTCGTTTCCTGATCTTTTTTCTCCTGAACAGGGCTTTTAAGTAAGCTCAGTAACTCTTCGGGATTGATTGGTTTCGTGAGATAATCTTTTGCCCCCGATTTAATAGCCGCAACGGCAGATCGAACGTCATCATAAAAAGTCATCATGATCACAACAATCTGGGGATATGCTTTTTTAATCTGCTGAAGAATATCAATACCATTGCTATCCGGCAAACGCAGGTCCAGCAAAACATATTTTATCGGATGAACAGAAAGCAGTTCTATACCCTGTTTGCCTTTTTCGGTGGCGTATACTTCGAAATTTTTTTTCTGAAGGAATTTTTCTAGAATTGACCGTAGGGCAAAGTCATCTTCTATGATCAGTATTTTTTCCAAAATTCAAACTTGCGTCAACACTATTGTTCTATATACAATATATTGAAATTTGGAGAGAAATACCAGTCTATTATTGTTTGAGTATGATGTATGCTACCTCAAACAATAACAGACCAATATATAAATGCAGTTAAAAATTATGGATTGATGACAAGCTTAATTATCGTGACATCCGTTTGATTTTCATTGATGTATTTAATGAAATACATTCCCGGATCCAGACTCTGAATATCAATACCAGTATTCGTTTGGTAGTCGCCTTCATTGATAACACTTCCATCAATATCCGTCAGATACAACACTCCCTTTGAATTATTAATATCATTTAATATCAACGTATTTCCGGAAAACGAGTAAAACATATCCGGCTGTTTTACATTCGGATTACCGCCGCCGCCATTACCAGTAGTTTGTGGGGGAATATATTTATATTTCTCTATAAAGCTTCCTCTAAGAGAGGAATTATCATCCACAGTTGATCCGTAAAAATAAAAATCATTCCCGTCTACAAAAACCTTTAGATGTCTGAAATAATAATTACCGCTATCGGTTGAAGTTTCAGGCCAATAGCTGATGATACCATTAAATAGATTTCTCTTGCCCCAATACCCAGGGTGCTCCTTCAATGTAAAGCCATTGAAAGTAGTCGTTTTCGTTCCATTAATATCATTAGATGCGGTATATTCAACACCAGTATATAGTAACGTGCTATCAATAACATCAATATTAAATCCGGGTAATGTGGTATAATTATAATCAGCCATAACAAATGAATTATCGATTGATCCATTCAGTTTCAAACGTGCCATATAACTTGTAGCAAAATTACTGAAGGATGTAAATTGTCCTACAACATAAATCTTATCACCCAAAACTACAGCATCATTTAATAAACCATTATCACCTTGGCCAACATCAAATGAAGGATCAAAAGAACCGTCCAGATTTATCCTGACAATGTGTTTCCTCAAGTTTCCATTGTAATAATTGAAATCCCCGATTACATAAATATAGTTTCCGTTCCTATGCAACTTTCGTATTCTTCCGTTTGTACCTGTCCCTATATTTACATTAAGAGTTGTGTTTATAGAGCCACCCTGATTTAAAAAAATAATATTGCTGGCATCTGCTCCCTGGTAAGTACCGAACACGCCTGCAATCAAGATCTTATCCGTATCAATAAGTTGAATATCATAAACTGGATAATCGGGTCCCGCTCCTACTATGAACGCAGGATCAATAGCTCCATCAGGCATTAATCGTACTAAACGGTTTGCTGTTTGATTATTATAGGAAGTAAAATCCCCGCCAACAATTATTTTTCCATCTGGCTGAACGGCCATGCATAAAGCAGGTCCATTAAATCCGGTACCAGCATCAAAACCAGGCACAATGTTACACATGCTGTCTACTATAACAATGGATCGTGCCGACTTTGTGCCTATTCTTGAGAATCCCCCAAGTAACACCAATTTATTTGTAGAATATTTTGCCATGTAGGTGACAGAAAAATTGGGTCCTCCACTCGGTAAAAAGGTAGGATCAATTTCTGTGTTCCCTAAACGAACAAATCTGCGTACCTTATTTGTATAATTTTCATAATAACTCCCACACACATAAATCTCGCTATCAATTTCAAACATCGGGAATGGGTATGTAATATTCCCCAATTCACTCCCACTACGGTCCCATAAATACCCCATCCACCCTTTTGCTGCATATTGTTTAACCACTGTACCATCAACGGTGACTTCCTGAGGAAACGAATATCCGTTTCCTATCTCCCGAGTATTTAATATGTTTCCATTTTGCAAGAAAATCGATTTGGCAGTAATAAGAAATGGATATTTACTTATGAAACCGCCGTCGGAATTATAGCGGTAAAAAATATCATCATACGGATACCCATCATGAGAGATAGATATTTCATCGTTTTCATGTACATGTATATTTCTAATCACAGCATAAGGACGATAATTCATGTCTTTATAATTTAGTTTCAAGACACATGAAAACGTTTGGTCAACATCGCCATTACTCATCAATCGAACAATACTCGAAGCCGGCTGAGATTGGTATGCATCAAATTCGCCTGTTAAAATAATTTTACCTGTAGATTGTAATAATACTTTCTTTAGATCTCCATTATTTATATCTCCGCAATTAAAAGACAAATCCAGATTCCCGTTGGCCTTTAACCGAACAATATTCTTTCTGGCATACCCGCTGTAAGTAGTAAATTTACCTACAACTACAACCATTCCATCAGGTTGTACAACGAAATCATTTAAAACACTTCCAAAATCAAAATTAGGTACAAAGCTTAAATCAGGTGTTCCATCAGCATTCAGACGCATTAAATAATTTATGTTAACGTCTGAATATGTTGTGAAGGCTCCCATTACCATTAACTTGTTTCCAGGCAACACGACAATCTTATTCACGTCGTTATTAAAACCCTTGCCGGAATTAAATGTAGGATCAACAACTGAATCATTTAATAACCGGCATATGTTTTTACATTTTACGCCTGCGATTTTTCCGAAGCTGCCGACTAAAATTAATTTTCCGCTTTGTTTAACAAGCCCATTTACAATACTAATCTGATTATTGTCGAACGTATTAAAATTGGAGTCAATAACTATTGTTTGGGCTGAAATCTGGGTCTGCAGCAATAACAAACAGCTAACAAAAAGGGTTGATAGAAATTTCATTGATGTGGGGATTTGTATGAAAATAAAATTTATGCTTCTTTTTACCGAAATAAACAATCAATTAAAATGCGTACTCCGATAAATTCTCGGCAACTTCATCTAAGATCTGTAAAGTATCTTCGTATGAACCTGCTTCAACGAGACGCTGACGATAAGGTTTGAAATTCTGTATACCTCTGAAATAATTTGTGTAATGCATGCGCATCTCGAAAATTCCTTCCTTAGGTCCTTTCCATTCGACTGAAAAAGCCAGGTGTTTTTTACAAACTTCCACACGTTCACGAATAGTCGGTGGACCAAGTTTTTCACCGGTAGCAAAAAAATGTTTTACTTCTTTAAAGATCCATGGATAGCCAATCGCGGCACGGCCAATCATGATGCCATCCACGCCGAATCTGTTTTTGTATTCCAATGCTTTTTCCGGCGAGTCTATATCACCATTCCCAAAGATTGGTATATGAATATCCTGATGTTCTTTTACTTTTGCGATCCAGGTCCAATCCGCTTCGCCTTTATACATCTGCTGGCGGGTACGGCCGTGTATCGTCAATGCCTTAATACCTACATCCTGCAAACGCTGCGCTATTTCAACAATTTTAATGGAATCATGATCCCAGCCTAAACGGGTTTTAACGGTAACAGGTAGTGTGCATCGTTTTACGATCTCTTCGGTCATTTTTACCATTTTAGGAATATCCAGCAATGCACCCGAACCAGCGCCTTTACAAGCTACTTTTTTAACCGGACAACCAAAATTGATATCTACCAGTTCAGGTCCGGCTGCTTCTGCTATGGCAGCCGCATCACACATCACATCAATCTTATCACCAAAAATCTGAATCCCCATAGGGCGTTCATAATCAAAGATATCAAGCTTATGAACACTCTTGGCAGCATCCCGTATCAAACCTTCGGCAGCAATAAATTCGGTATACATCATATCGGCTCCCTGCTGCTTACACAACGCCCGGAACGGAGGATCACTCACATCTTCCATCGGAGCCAACAACAAAGGAAATTCACCTATTTCGATATCACCTATTTTTACCACCTTGCTATCTGATATTTTTCCATAAATTTACATCTTTATTGCTAAGAAAACTATTTGATGTAAGGAGAATGCAGGCTATTCAATTATTGGGATCGGTATTAAGATTATTTGCATATTTTGTATTGGCACAAGGTGTTACCCTTTTCTTTTTACAAATCTTCAGCAACCATCCTATAGAAACATATACAAACATTGAGCTGCTGCAACGCACACCGGATTTGTTACAGCCATTTATGCTCAGTGATATGATCGGCAAAATTGTTGGCTTTGTTATTCTTCCGATTCTGTACTTGTTCTTTTCAAAACAAACAAACGCGAATCCGTTTAAACAGGATCCGCGCATTCCTTTTACCGGTATTAATGTAGTTTTAGGAATTGCTTCCTTAATCCTGATGCTGCCGGGTATTACCGTCATTGCAGAAATCAATAAAAATATACACTTGCCTCAGGTTTTAAAACACGTTGAAGATTCTATACGTGCAACAGAAGCCCTTGCGGAAGCACTAACCATGCTGTTTGTAAACATTCATACACTCCCGGAAATTCTTCTCAGCTTGCTTGCCCTTGCTGTAGTGCCGGCCATTGGCGAAGAAATTATCTTCAGAGGATTTTTTCAGCGCGAACTTATTCAGCAAACAAGAAACATACATCTTTCCGTATGGATTGCCGCTGCCGTTTTCAGTTTTATCCATTTTCAGTTTTTGGGTTTCTTCCCCAGAATGCTACTGGGCGCTTTATTGGGGTACATGTATGTGTGGTCGGGGTCCTTGCTTGTACCTATCCTGATGCATTTTACAAACAATGCATTAACACTGCTCTTATTGATTGCGTATAAAAACCATGTTATCAGCTTTAACCCTGAAGCCAGCGACCAGATTCCATACATCTTGGTAATGATTTCATTCCTGGCTGCTGCCAGCATAGCATACAACAGAAAAAAAACATTCGACAGTTATCTGTCTTTAGATCGTAAATAATACACATGAATAATTTAGTACAACGTACAATAACAGGTGTTTTAGGAGCAGCATTTATGCTGACAGCCATCTGGTTCAGCTTTTATAGTTTCGCGGCTGTTTTCTTTTTAGTAACTATTCTCAGCACCTACGAATACCACCAGTTGCTTACCAAAACAGGTATTCCAAACAACCCCATTGCAGGCATTACCGGCAGTATATTGATATACATACTTTTTGTTCTACAGACATTGAACTTCGATTTAGGAGCAGTATTGATTGCTGTACCTTGTTTGTTATTTATGATTTATATGCTGATCGAGCTATTTTCAACAAATGATCAGCCTATTACACGAGTGACATATACCATCGCCGGAATTTTATACATCGCGGTGCCGTTCGGATTACTAACTCTAATCCCCTGGGATAAGAGCGCTTATGGATGCATCAGATGGGGTGTTGAAATACAACCGGTTTACAAGTTTGAAATCATCTTTGCCCTGCTGTTTTTAATCTGGGCCAATGACGTTGGCGCTTATTTTGTCGGAAAATCACTAGGAAGGCATAAACTATTTGAACGTATATCTCCTAAAAAAACCTGGGAAGGATCGATTGGGGGTTTGGGTACAGCTATGATTTTCGCCTATTTATTATACTGTTACTTCGGTATTTTCAGTATCCCTGTCTGGATGGGTTTATGCGTAATTGTTGTGATATCAGGCAGTTTGGGTGATTTGGTGGAATCCATGATCAAAAGAACTTTACAGGTCAAGGATTCTGGAACGCTTTTGCCTGGTCATGGAGGCTTCCTGGACCGTTTTGACGCGCTTATTTTCGCTATCCCCTTTGTATACCTGTACTTAACACTAATAAAATAATTTCATAAATTGATTTTTTGCATGGGAAACAATTCCATGCATACAGATAATTTTGTTTTATTATATTTGCACTTGGTTTAAACTCTTAAAATTAACATGACCATTCACAAAGAAGGATATAGATCTTTATTTTACGTATCAGCATTTTTATTCATTTTGAATTTTCTTGTTTATTACTTTTCTCCTGAAGCGATCATTCTTCAAAGAACAATACTGACTATTTCCATTTTATTGTTTTTAATTGTTTTGCAATTCTTCCGCAACCCAAGCAGAACTATAGAAATCAATGATAAACAAATTATAGCTCCGGCAGATGGCAAAGTAGTTGTTATTGAAGAAGTAGTTGAAACGGAATATTTCAACGAAAAAAGAAGACAGATCTCTATTTTCATGTCACCATTCAATGTACACAGCAATAGAAATCCGGTTTCAGGAATTGTAAAATTCTTCAAATATCATCCGGGGAAATTCCTGGTAGCATGGCATCCAAAGTCCAGCACGGAAAACGAACGTACAACAACGGTGATTGAAACTAAAAATAACCAGCAAATCTTAATGCGCCAGATCGCTGGTGCATTGGCACGCAGAATCGTTTGGTATATTGATGAAAAATCTGAGGTTACGCAAGGTGAAGAATTCGGATTTATTAAATTCGGTTCACGTGTAGATATTTTCCTACCACTGGATGCAACTATAAAAGTAAATCTTGACCAGATGACGGTTGGCGGAAAAACTGTAATAGCTGAATTTTATTCATAAGCAAGACTTTTCACCTTTATTCGAAAAAAGAAAAAAAAATTTAGGAAGACACTATAAAATTTCTTTTTCGATTTATAGATTTGATAAAAATTAAGAATCGCAGCACATATGAAAACAACTCTAGATGCTCTACAAAATGAAACTTTAACCGAAGATAAAATTTCGTTAACGGAATTATTATCGGGTATTGAAGGTATTGCATTACATGATGTATTGGCCAAAGCAAAAGGCTCAATCAAGGATGAAGATGAAGACTTCGACGACGAGGATGAAGAAGAAGAGGATGAGGATGATTTTGATAATGACTTTGATGACGATGACTTCAATGAAGATGAAATTGAAGACTGGGATAAAATAGAAGAAATTGATCCGGAAGATTTAGAAGACGAAGAAGAGGAAGAAGATTTCGATGACGAAGATTTCGATGATGAAGATGATGATGGCGGTTGGGATGACAACTTCTAATCAACTCTTATCTTAAGATAACTACTAAAAATGTCGGGTTGAAACCTGACATTTTTTTTTTATACTTGTAACATTATTAATTCTTCAACCAGCAGAAAAAGAAAGAATAATGATTGAACAAACGATATTGTCAGAACTGGAAGAAGCCTCCGCTGTATTGACGCGTTTTATTGCACAGCAAAAAAAACACAATACAATCGCTGAAGCTGCTAACCTGATCTCGTCGAGCTTAAAGCAAGGCGGAAAAGTTATTTCCTGTGGCAATGGCGGTTCAGCGTGCGATGCCATGCATTTTGCAGAAGAACTGACCGGCCGTTACAGAGAGAACAGAAAGGCCCTTCCGGCAATAGCGATCAGTGATTCAAGCCACATGTCCTGCGTAGCAAATGACTATGGCTACAAATATGTTTTTTCCCGTTACCTGGAAGCACTTGGCAACAAAGGTGATGTTTTGCTTGCGATCAGCACTTCAGGTAATTCTGAAAATGTTTTAGAAGCTGTTAAAGAAGCTAAAAACAAAGGAATGTTTGTAGTAGCCTTAACAGGCAAGGACGGCGGAAAGCTATTACCATTGGCAGATGTTTGTGTCAACGTAGAGCATACGGGCTTTGCAGATCGTGTTCAGGAAGTTCATATCAAAATCATTCACATTTTAATTCTGCTGATTGAGCAATCCATGCTCTAAAATCAGCTATGCTCGCAAAAACTTTTGGAAGCGCCGTACATGGCGTGAATGCGTTTACTGTTACCATTGAAACAGTAGTAAATCAAGGAAATAAATTTTACATGGTCGGCCTGCCTGACAGTGCCATCAAGGAAAGTGAACAGCGGGTCGACGCTGCACTTAAAAATTTCGGCTACTTCATGCCGCGGCAAAAAGTAGTTGTCAATTTGGCTCCTGCAGATATCAAAAAAGAAGGTTCTGCTTATGACCTGCCCATTGCATTGGGTATTCTGGCTGCCTCTGAACAGATGGACGGCGAGCGGCTAGGTCAATACATGATCATGGGCGAACTTTCGCTCGATGGTGAGATCAAACCTATCAAAGGTGTATTACCTATTGCAATTGAGGCGCGCAAACAAGGCTTCAAGGGGTTTATCCTACCTAAAGAAAATGAGCAGGAAGCGGCTATTGTAAACAACCTTGATATCATTGGGGTTTCGAATATCCAGGAAGCCATTGATTTTTTTGAAGACCGTTTACACATCGAACCACTTACCATTGATACCCGCAGCCAGTTCTTCCAGCAGGTTGCTGTTTATGAAGCAGATTTTGCTCATGTACAAGGACAGGAAAATATTAAGCGTGCACTGGAAATAGCCGCAGCGGGCGGTCACAACGTGATTATGATCGGCCCGCCGGGCGCCGGAAAGACCATGCTTGCGAAGAGGCTTTCTTCCATCCTGCCGCCGCTTACTTTACACGAAGCACTGGAAACCACAAAGATTCATTCGGTAGCAGGCAAGCTGGGCTCTAAAACGTCACTGATTACACGCAGGCCTTTCCGCGCTCCACACCATACGATCAGCGATGTTGCCTTAGTTGGAGGTGGAAGTTATCCGCAGCCTGGTGAAATTTCTTTGGCTCACAACGGTGTTTTATTCCTCGACGAACTTCCGGAATTTAAACGTACCGTGCTTGAAGTCATGCGTCAACCGCTGGAAGAGCGCACCGTAACCATCAGCCGTGCAAAGATTGCCATTGACTTCCCGGCAAACTTCATGCTGATCGCAAGTATGAATCCTTGTCCGTGCGGATATTACAACCACCCCGAAAAAGAATGTGTATGTGCGCCGGGTATTGTACAGCGTTACTTAAATAAAATAAGCGGACCACTACTGGACCGTATCGATCTGCATGTGGAAGTAACGCCTGTAAAATTTGATGAAATGGTCGCAAATACCCGCACCGAAACGAGCGAACAGATTCGTGAACGGGTAATTAAAGCCCGCACCATACAAAGCGAACGCTTCAGCAAATTTGACGACGTGCATTGCAATGCAATGATGCCTTCTCAAATGGTGAAAGATATCTGCAATGTAGGTAGTGCTGGTAATGCACTGCTTAAAACCGCCATGGAACGTTTAGGTTTATCGGCACGTGCATACGACCGCATTTTAAAAGTATCAAGAACCATTGCCGACTTACAGGATTCAGAACATATACTAACGGAACATTTAGCAGAAGCAATTCAGTACAGGAGTCTGGATCGGGAGAATTGGGCAGGATAAATTAGTTTCTAGTTTCTAGATATTAGTTACTAGACAAAAAAACTCAGTAAATACTTTACTGAGTTTTTTTGTTATAAACGCCTTTATGGCTATTAAATTTCTTCGTCTAGTACCTAATAACTAGCACCTCGCAGCTCTACTGTTTAATCAGTTTTCTCAACTCCACATTTCCGTCCTGCTCAATACGAAGTAAATAAATACCCGGCGGCAGATTATTGCCAATTACGGCTGCATCTGTAAATACATTACTTGAAAGTGCTACACCAGCAGCGGTGTAGATGGCAACAGTAAATTCAGAGCCTTGTAATTCAATTTTGCAGTTGTCTGCAGTTGGATTGGGATACATATGCAGATTTTCTGCTAATATTGATTTTGTTGAAGTTACGGTACATTGCGAAATATTTGTTTTCGGGATAATACCTGAAGTACCGCCAGCACAAATATTACAAACATCCAATGCGGCTCCGCCATGCGGTACACCCATACAGTCCAGACATTCTGTTTCAGTTTTATCACAGCCGCAGTTTCCAGGAGCTGTTTTGTTTGCATTATCCGGGCACTCATCGCCCGCTACCCCAGAGTAACCAAATGGTTGTTTACATGACTGTATAGTTGAAGCAGGATCACCAAACCCATCGCCATCTTTATCTAAATACCACGTTACATCTTTTGCCATTGTAACATCTAATGCATCAGATGTCGCTTTACAGTTCAAACCGCTTACTACTTCAACGGTATAAGAACCATCTGCAGTTGCTGTATACGAATTATTTGTTGCACCACTGATTGCATTGCCATTCAGCATCCATTGATAAGAGGTTCCTGCATTCACACCCATTGTAACACTCCAGCCCGGACAGATCGTAGTTGGTTCTGCCGTAATAATCATAGGTGTTACAGATGCGGATGCAACAACCGTTGTTGCATTGGAGGTCATTTTACAATTTGTCCCATAGGTAACCTCAACTGTATATGAACCTGCAAGACTTGCTGTATATGTTGAATTCGTTGCTCCGCTGATTACATTATTATTCAGCATCCATTTATATGCTGTACCTGTAGTAGCAGTTAATACAATAGTAGCGCCATTGCATAAAGATATCTGACCGGTAGGTGTGATCGTTGTTGCTATTGCCGAAGCTATCGGTATCGGAAGAACCGATGATATAGCTTTACAACCAGCGGCATTTTTTATTTCAACCGTATAGGATCCGCCTGGTGTGCCTGTATAGGTAGAATTGGTAGCACCGCTGATCACATTACCACCGTCCATCCATTGATACGCTGTGCCAGCACTTGCTGTTAACAAATAGCTGTTACCTGAGCAGGATGTTGCTACTATATTTCCCATTGTAATTGTTGCAGTTGGTAAATCATTTACTGTAACAGCCATTGCAGTAGAAGTTGCTTTACAATTTGAAGCATTCGTTACTTCAACGGTATAGGAACCTGTTGCATTCACTGTATACGTTGCATTCGTGGCACCACTGACCGCGCTGCCGCCAAGCATCCATTTATATGCTGTGCCAGTACTGGCTGTAAGCACTACATTGCCGCCCTGACAAAAGATTGTAGGGCCACCGGCTGTGATTGTAGCTGTTGGCGGTGTATTCACCGTAACCGTTGTACCGGTAGATGTTGCTTTACAACCGCCGGCATTGGTCACTTCTACGGTATATGTACCGGCAGTATTTGCCGTATACGTTGCTGTACCGGCAGTATTTGCCGTATACGTTGCATTCGTTGCTCCACTGACCGCGCTGCCACCAAGCATCCATTTATATGCTGTGCCTGTGCTAGCAGTCAGCACTACGCTGCCGCCCTGACAGAAGGTTGTAGGGCCACCGGCTGTGATTGTTGCTGTTCCACTACCGACCGTAACTGCAATAACCGGAGAAGTTGTGGTACAGGAACCTGTTGCTGTAACAGCGACCGTATATGAGCCGGTTGTTGTTGCGGTATAGGTTGCACTTGTCGCACCCGTAATCAATGATGCCCCATTATACCATTTGTATGTATAACTTTTCGCTGTATTGGCTTTCAGTACTACACTTCCTCCGGTACAGAACGTGGTTGCTCCAGCCGCTGTTAATTGAGCTTTGTTCGTTGGTGCTGCAACTTCATCTAAGGTTGTAACCTTTGCATGATTGTATACAAGCGATAGTTGAGCCGCAGAGTTCTGTTGTGTTACCAGGTCACTCCACGACATGAAGTAAGCCCATTTCGCATCACTGGTAAAGCAGGCATCCGGATCCGGAATTGGACCATTCTCAGTCATCGCCAACATTTTTTGTCCGTTCACGATTGTATACAGCTGATCAAATATTAATTTCTGTGTACCGTAATTATATGCACCGGGATAAGAGTCATAACCTAAAATATCTACCTTCGAATTTCCCGGATACCAGCTGGCTTCCGGCGTTGACCACTCCCAGATCAGGTTGTGTATGTTGTGGTAATTCACCAGCCTGTTGTACATAATGTCGTATAAGGAAAGTGCAGCTGCCGATCCTTTTGCACCCCACCAGAACCACGCGCCGCCGGCTTCGTGCAAAGGACGCCACAACACCGGCACGCCTGCTGCCTGGAGTTTTTTCAATTGCGTTGCAATGGAATCAATGTCTCGTAAAATCGCCGTATTTTCAGTAGTACCTGAAGTTACTGCCTTTGTAACATCAAATGTTGTTAAGTTTGAATAAAAAGTATTTGTGCCTGCCTGTCCGCCAGATGGCGAACACCAGTGCCAATGAAAAGCAACTATACCTTTCTGGCAGGTACTGTTATACCAGTTAATCGCTGTTTCTGTAGTACCTGCATCTTGCCAGCCAAATGTATGACTTGCTGTAGCATTATTCCACGCATATGGATAACCTACTGTATAAGGGCTGAAATCAAATGATTGTATAACCGGCTTCTTTGCTGCATTGGGAGAAACTGTATTATAGAAATCAGATGTTTGCCCTGAAATAATTGTTTGTCCGTAAGACGATTTTAAATAATTGTACAACGCCACTGTCTCTGCATTTGCAAGTCCATCAATGGGTGCTGTAGCTACAGTTGTATAATCATGCGGTGCTACCGTGTATAAAGTGATCTTATCAAAATCAGTATAACCCCAGTTTTTATAAATACCGATTGTATTGACACCTGCTTTCAAGGTCAGACTTCCGGCGGTCAGATCTGAGTAACCTGTTGTAGCAGGAAAATTCAATGAAGAAACAAATGTGCCATTAACATAAATATCTTGGTCTTTCGTACCATAAGGGCCATTATACCGGATCACCAGTTTGTAATTTCCTGCCGAGGGCACTGTCACAGAAATGGTAAGATTGTCTCCTGTGGCAGTCATGTTCGTGACATATCCGCTGCCGGAGTAACCGGTGTTTGCAGTTCCGATTGTGAGGCCACCAGCGCGTGTACCGGTTTCAGCCTCTACGGTGGTTACTAATGTTTGCGCAAAAGCATTAATAGTTAGTAGAAAAATACAAATGCAGAAAAAAGCTTTTTTACTTAACGAGTGAGGCAGAAAGATTATCATAAATATTTGATTTTATAATAGTACTAATATAATAACAAATTGAATATTATTTATAAAACACAAGTTCAATTTATTGAAAATCTGATATTTATAATGTAATACGATCTAAAATGCCTCAATTTGATTTTAAACATAGTTTTATCTGTTAAAGGAGGTATGTTAAAAGAAATATGATATGTCCTGAATGAAGAATTTTGGCACGATTATTAACATAATTCTCAATATATCGTATATTTGAAATAGGTATGAAGAAGTTATTATTGTTGGTTCTTTTTGTAGCAGGTATCGGTTTTGCATCCAATGCACAATCGGATACGGATACTTTATTCTATCTGTCACCAAATCCTGTTGAAACTGATGCGGTGAGTTGTCATGTCAACTACCCTCAAAAAGACATAAGAGGAATTCGCATTTATGATATTATCGGTAAAGAAGTGGCTTATATTGACCTTACCGGAAAAACAGGCTTATTGGTTTTTCCGATTGATGTGAGTGCACTACGCCCCGGAATTTATTTCTGCAACTTATACAGCAGCAAAGGCATTATTGAATCAAGAAAAATAATTAAGAAATAAATTTCTTTCTGAAATTCATCAAAATAAAAATCCCTTTCGATATCAATCGAAAGGGATTTTTATTTATAGCTGTTCGGTAAATTAATTATACTGTTGCTTGATTTTCTTTTTATTCAGGGCAAAATCCCGTGAAATAGTAAAGCCTATTTTAAACTCACCTTTTCCCCAGGAAGAGCGAGTATTAGCGATATATGTATTTTCAATAATGCCGGCATTGTTGGTGAAAAACATCTGAAATACGTGTCCGCCGGTTTCTATTTCTACGCCTACTCCTATCGGTGCATAGAATGAATTGGAAGGTGTTAAATAACTTGAGAATGTATAGTAATAATCCGCCAGCACAGAAAACCGTTTTGTTATTTTAAATCTGCCACCCACACCCACCGAAAACACATCATTGTTATCATTCGGATTTGCGACGTAATTGCGGTGTAGTAATAATGGCATTAACTGCATTGATAAACGCTCATTGAACTTGCGCGCAATCAAAGCTTCATATACATACGAGAATCTGTTGGCAAACTCATCATATGCTGCATTGTTGATCTGTGGAGTTACTGCCATATCAGCAAAGAGCGTTACAGACACTGGCATGGAATTATCGGTTGTTTGTTGCAGCAATCTGTATTTCAAAAAAAAATCAAGGTTCTCCATTACTTTACTTCTTCCGAATCCGGCTGTTAAACGGTCTGTAACACCGTACTCAAAGCCGAAGCGAATATCAGAAGCATTATCAAAACCATATAAGGTATGTATACCTCCTGAGTTTCCACCAACATCGCCGAAATGATGGGAGATCCTGAAATCGAGCACACCTTTACGAACGGTTTCTATAGAATGCGCATTGACAATGCGAGTAGCTTTGAAAGTGGCTATTACTTTAGCAGGCTTAGCATCTGCCAGCAGAAAACTATCCAGATCGGTTTGAGCAATTGAAATTCCCGGAATAACAAAAAATAAAATGCCTGTAAGAATATTGTATTTATTTTTTAACATACGGAGTACAATCTGCTTGAATACTTACTTTGATGTTTTGAGCGATATTGGAAATCTTGTCATTCGGTATATGAATTTTATGCTCAGCTACAGGAACAATAAAGCTACTGATCAGTCCAATCCCCCCCTGCTTGACAATCAACGTACCGGAAATAATTCTGTTCACAGTAACACCATGCATTGTTAATGTACCGGTTACAGTTACCGGATAAGTACCCGGCACACTATAATTAATTTTTTCAATGATCTTGCCTGAGAATTGTGCTGTCGGGTATTTTGCACTCTCCATATAGTTTTCATTAAAGTGTTCCTGCATTAATCCGTTTTTAAATTCAAATGTAGTAATGGTAATCTTTGTCAGTATTTCATTTGTTTCCGTGTTCAATACTACTCCTCCGGATTTAGAAATTGCCTCAATGTTTTCCAGTCGCGCTGCGGAAAAAAAAGAAATACTGGCAGTTTGTGTTGTGTAAATCTGTGCACCTGCTTCTTTTATCGCAAGCACCAGAACAAGTATGAATAAGAATGTGCGAATGATTTTCATATGGTTTGTATGTTAATTTTCAGGAGCGCCTACCAGCACCCAATCCTGAATTACCTGGATCAATGAATCCGATAAAGGATCGCGATTGTAAGGCATACCCGGGGTTTCGATGTGTTTAAGTCGGGCAATAAGAATCGTATAATTTGTATTGGCATTGCTGGGTGTAAGTGCTTCGTGCTGCAACTGCGCGAAGTCTGTAAACACAGGCGAACCCGGACGATCCGGATTGGTGGCTGTATCAGCATGACAGGTGTAGCAGTGTGTAATCAGAATAGGCTTTACATCAAGCTTATAGCTTACGTCTTTTTTAACAGGTACAGGTTCAGTCCCTTTATGATAAGAACAAGCTGTTACAAATAAGAGTAACGTTGACACAAGAAAAAATACATGCCGGATTGTTTTGTCTGTCATGGATGTGATTGAACCGTTTTTTTGAAACATATCATTGAGCACATAAATTACAAAAAACCGTTAATTCTTTAACGAATAAACTGATCTTTATCTGCTCCTGCGATACCGAAAACTACGATTAAAATTAATGTGATTATAAATAAGACCATATCGTGCGTTAATACACTTCTCCGGGGAAAAGTAAATGGACAATTTATAAGACATACGCTTTTACTGTGTGAATCGGATTTTGTACAAAGATTAATACATTACTTTGAAAATGCCATGAAATAAAACTCACTGGCAAATGCATCTAAAGGGTATCTATTTATGTGAAACAACAGATTGAATTTCATATAAACTTGTGAAATTCAATGAACAAAAAAATAATTTATATGTTACCCAACACATGGATCATTTCAAGAGTAGGCTGCGGACTGCCCCCCATTTTTTCAAGTGTAACGGCAAATGCCTGCGCCTGCTGAACCGGAAGTAGTTTTTGCATTTCACCTGATGGAACCATATCAAATACACCGGCATCAACCGGTGTTCCGTTATCCAGCGCCCATAGCTGATACTGCATACCTTCCGGAGGTTCAGGTAAACTTTTGATATCAATGAATACTTCTTTTGTTTGCTTGTTCCAGAATACAATTGCTGTAGAAGCCGGTGAAATTGACAATCCTTTTAGTGTAACACGTGCGGTTGAGGTATCGGTAACAAATGCGAAGTAATTTATTTTTTCCTGAATGACGTGTTTATTCGAATCCAATTTAAAATTTACATTCTGAGCAAAAATCTGATTTTCTTCGCGTAAAGAAATCAATGCATTTTCTGTGTTCTTCCATTTTGAATAGAAATAAACAGACAGCGTCGTTGAAAGAACCGCGACAGTAATGGATGCTGCCACCAGCCAGTTTATTGCTTTCACAGGCTGTTCAAGTGTTCTGGTTTTAACAGACGCAGAAGATTGCATGGCAGTACGTTTTTCAATTTCTGCCAACAGATTTTTTTTAATTGCTGATGCTGGCTGTACCGCATGCTTTTGTGCATAGTCTTCAAGCGTTTGCTGAATGCTATCCAGTTCTTCTCTGATCTCCGGATATTCTTTTGCATTCAATTCTACTTCTGCGGCTTCGGTATGATCCAAAGCACCAAGAACGTACAATTCTAAAACTCCTGACGATATGTATGATTTACTGTCCAATGTATCAGAATAGTTTTTTTAATGATTGCATAGCGGCGCGTACACGCGTCTTTACCGTACCTAAAGGCATTTCCAATTGTTCTGAGATTTCAGATTGAGAATACCCCTGAAAATACATCAGGTCGATTAATCGTTTTTGTTCCGCAGGCAATTGATCAACAATATCTTTAATCCCAATAAATTCCGGTTTGTTTGCTTCAGCATATTGAAGATCGGATATAGATACGTTCTGTGTTACATCATCGGTTTTCTGCTTCGCCTTAAATTCTTTGGAACGAAGTTTATCCAATGCAAGATTTCTTCCAATGTTCAACATCCAGGTAAATAGTCTGCCTTTGGATGAATCGTAGGTATCAATCTTATCCCAGACTTTCAGAAAACAATCATTGAGTAGTTCCTGCGAAAAATCCTCTGTCTGCACAATCTTCAGGATTATACCATACACCGCTGCAGAATAATTGTCGTACAAGTATTCAAACGCTTTCACGTCTTTAGCACGCAAACGCTCTATGAGCTCCTGTTCCGGTATGGTAACGCTTTTCTTAATAATTATGAATTTAGCTGATCTCTTAGAGTAAGTTAAGTATAATTTAACGGAAGCCTAAAATTTTATAGAAATTAATTTATGGACAAGAATAAAGCTGCTTATTCAACATTAGAAGCTCAATAAAAATCACTTCAAAAATAAAGTGATAGCAGGCATGGATTACCTGCTATCACGTTTATTATGCGTTCATTGGCACATCCATGATCAATACATAAGCATGATCTTTTATGTTTATGTTGATCACCTCTGAACCTTCTATACCAATAGCATCGCGTCTTGACAAGATTTCATCATCTACTTGAATCTCGCCTTCAATGACGAAAACATATAGGCCATTCCCTGCGCGCTTTTTCGTATATGAAACATTTGTTCCTTTTTCAAACTTACCCAATGAAAACCATGCATCCTGATTGATTTGTAACGCACCAGCTGTATCTTCCATCGGTGATACAATATTCAACCATTTCCCTTGCATGCTTTCCGGCTCAAATGTTTTTTCACCGTAGCGCGGATCAATATTGCGATGCTTCGGAAACACCCAGATCTGTAACAAATTCAAAGCTTCCGTTTCAGATGCATTGTATTCTGAATGCATTAAACCTTTGCCGGCCGACATAACCTGTACATCCCCTGCTTTAATCACCGAAGTGTGGCCCATGCTGTCTTTATGTTTCAACGCACCTTCCAACGGAATGGTAATAATCTCCATGTTGTTGTGCGGGTGCATACCAAAGCCATAACCTGCCTCAATGATATCATCATTCAATACACGCAATGCCCCAAACTGCTCACGATCTTCCTCGTAATAGCCTGCAAAACTAAAGGTATGTCTGGCTTTTAACCAACCATGGTCAGCAGCTCCTCTGCTGTTGGCTTTATGTATAACTTTTTGTATTTCCTTTTTCATAGTTGTATTCCTTTACTATTTCTAGTTGTATTCCTTTACTATTTCCTATTTACATGTTACAACATCTATTTTAGAGAAAAAGTGCAATTGGGCAAATAATTCGTCTTAATCAGGATTTGCAGGATTAAGGATAAAAAGGATCATGGGATCTCTATTTGAGTAATAATTAATTGAAATAGAATATTTCAAATCCTGTAATCTTTTAATCCTATAAATCCCGATCCAGACAACCTACAACCCTATAATCGATGGTTCATCAATTCCCCGCAAATTTATTCGCAGTCTGGGCGTTGTAGATGTAACAATTTTGAAGGTTGAAACGCCATCTGGTGCATTAGGAAAGAAATAAAAACGCAGGTCAAATTCGTCGAAAACTAAGTTTTCGTTCTTTGTTCTGAAACCTGCTGCAAGTCCTGAATACAGTTTATTATTGTATAGAAATTCTGTTTCTGTACCTACTTGCGCCACCTGTGCCAGCATAACAAACGCAAACCTGAAACCCAGCAAACGGAAGCGTGGAAATAAATTAGTCATTACACTCAGGCTGGATGTCTGGTAGCCCAGTAAATTCGGCGCGAAGAACTGCTGAATGCCATTCCCGTCGTTAATATTAAGTCCGCTGTTGAGCTGCGGACGAATAATCTTCGCATAGTTTAATGTAAAATAGAATCTTGACTTCCAACGGCCCAGCATCTTGATTTTGCTGACATAGGTACCTTCTCCTTTCACAAAGAAATCCTGTACATGATTCACACTATTATAAAATGCTGAGGCCCGAAGATCCAGTAAAAAGAAATCTCCTTTTTTAGATACCCAGCTGTTAAACGTAGCGGCACCTAAATAATAACGCAACTGCTCAAGCGTTTGCTGCACACCCGAATTGAGGATATAGGAATAGCCATAAGGAACGTCTTCCGTTCTACCAAAACCATAAATATAACGGGTCTTGTAGAAGTCGTAGCGGAAGTAGGTTGCCTGGCCCAAAGTTAAATTGTTATTGTTATACAAAGGACTCCTCAATGCATTCTCCTGGTTCGGTTGGTATACATAGTTGCAATTGAAATAGCGCATAGCTAAAAACAAACGTGCACGATTCTGACGTGAGATGATATCATAATCATCGCCAGTATTCTTGAAGCCTGAAAACGTAACACCACCCCAGACATCATTGACATTGTACTTGTAATGATAGAAACTTGTATCCGCTTGCTTTGTCTCGTTTACCGACCAGTTGTTCGAATAAAAATAACCACCGGCCAAACGTGCAGTAGGCATGTATATGGGCCGGATTGCTCCCAGTGTGATGCTTGCTTCATCTTCCTTCCCTACATGCAATCCACCGTTGAGTTCAGAGTAGCGTATGTAGGGATTGATGAATGTACCACCTGCATTATTTTTCATGTAAGTAAATTCGCTGGCAAGGGGTTTGGTTCTTGTAGAACGGTATTGCCCGCGGTAAGTGATCGATTGCCCCAGTCCTAAAAAATTTTCATCATACAGTTTCCACTGATAATAGTTGATATCATTGGGTGTAAAGGAACCACCAATGGTCCAGAGATCCTGAACGATTACTTCAATATCAACGCTGTCTTTTGAATGCCTGACTTTTTTAACAAAGATCCGCGCATCGTGCATGTACGGCAACGTACGAAGCAAACGTTCATTATCAGCTAAGCGGTTTTGATCTACAACGGAATCATTTTTAATGAACAGGTTGTTGCGCACCACAAATGTTTTTGTTTTTTCATGCAAAGATTCTGAGACCTTTTCAATCCATAGTTTTTTCTTTACGAAAACGGTATCGTAGATATCGCGGTCAAATACGTTTTCCTTTTTGATATATATATTGCGAATGATCTTACCCTCATATGGTGCATAAGGGTTTTCACTTTCCATTGTGAAAGTTGTATCGTAATCAATAAATTTTTGATTTTCCAGGTAGATTTCATCCCACATCTGGCGCACATATTTATTCTGTTTATACTTTTCATAGTCCTTGCGCTTTTTGTAATCTACATTGCTGGGCAGGTATACAACCGTATCATCCTGCGAACGGATAATCCTATCTTTTAAAACTAAAAATTGTCCCTTCTTCAATTTAATAGCCATCTGTTGACCATATCCATTTAGAAAAAAACTGTAAATGAATACTACGGTCAAAAGAAATCGTATCAGAGTTATGTATTTTGTTTTTGCTTTCAACACGCTGAGTACAAACAAAACTGGCTTAAGATAAAATTTGAAAGGGGCCAAGGCATAGATACACGTATGCAATGTAATCTATCAGAATAACTTCGCAATCCTCTTACACGAATATAGAGAGCATTTACATTATTCCAATACAACCAGGGTCATCCCAATAAAGTGTTAGACGAAGTTCCTGCTACAGTCCGGATTAAATAATCGTTTATTCCTTTCATCGAACAGATTTGATTCAGAACTTTTTCTTAAGTTTGTGTCACTATGTCATTCTTCGAAAAATTAAAGACCCGCTGGGGCATTACAAGCAACTGGCGTCTAATTAAGATATTACTTGTTTTCTCGTTAACCGGCTATTCTGCTGTATATGTGCGGAAATTCATTTTTCCGCTAATCGGTATTGATGATATGACATCGTTGTGGATCAAAATTCCTGTATGGATTTTATTGATCACGCCATTCTATTACTTGTTCATGGTCATTTATGCCACCCTGCTTGGAGAAAAGGAATTTTTCTTCGGCATAATGAAAAAATCCTTTAGCAGGTTCAATAGGAAAAAATAAAAATCCCCTCAAAATAAAAATCCCCTCCTTCGAATTGAAAGAGGGGATTTTTTATTCCTTCCGTATTCGAATTACAGAATAGCTTCTGCCAAAACGATTACTTTATCGTGTAATACTTCAACAACGCCGCCGTCGATTGTAAATACTTTTTCTTCTTTAGCTGTACGGATCTTTACATCTCCTTTTTCCAAAGTAGAAATAATAGCAGCGTGATTTGTTAACACCTCAAAGCTGCCAGACATACCGGGAACCTGTACAGATGTAATATCTCCACTAAAAACTTTTTGATCGGGTGTAAGTATTTCTAAATACATGTATCAGAGGGGTTAAAACCGGTTACAGAATATTCTTCTGCAACCGGATTTATACGTATTGTTATTTTTTAGTAGAATCCGCTACCAGTTTTTCACCTTTAGCGATTGCTTGCTCGATTGTACCAACAAGGTTGAACGCTGCTTCAGGAAGGTGATCTAATTTACCATCCATGATCATGTTGAAACCTTTGATTGTATCTTTGATGTTTACTAATTCACCTTTAAGACCAGTGAACTGCTCAGCAACGTGGAACGGCTGAGATAAGAAACGCTGTACACGACGAGCTCTTAATACTACCTGCTTATCTTCTTCAGATAATTCATCCATACCAAGAATGGCGATGATATCCTGAAGTTCTTTGTACCGTTGTAAAATTTCTTTTACACGTTGTGCACAAGAGTAGTGTTCTTCACCAAGAATTTCAAGACTTAGAATACGAGATGTAGAATCCAATGGATCCACAGCAGGATAAATACCTAATTCGGAAATTTTACGGTTCAATACCGTTGTTGCATCCAAGTGGGCAAACGTTGTAGCCGGAGCCGGATCGGTTAAGTCATCCGCCGGTACGTAAACTGCCTGTACAGAAGTGATAGAACCTCTTTTAGTAGAAGTAATACGTTCCTGCATCGCACCCATTTCAGTTGCCAATGTTGGTTGGTAACCTACCGCAGATGGCATACGACCTAACAAGGCTGATACCTCAGAACCTGCCTGTGTGAATCTGAAAATGTTATCGATGAAGAATAAGATATCACGACCTTGACCCTGGCCATCTCCGTCACGGAAATATTCCGCTACTGTAAGACCTGCCAAAGCAACTCTTGCTCTTGCTCCAGGAGGTTCGTTCATCTGACCGAACACCAATGTAGCCTGAGACTTTAATAATTCGTTAGAATCTACTTTAGATAAATCCCACTCACCTTTTTCCATTGAATGTTTGAACTCTTCACCGTAACGGATTACGTTTGATTCAATCATCTCGCGAAGTAAGTCATTTCCTTCACGTGTACGTTCACCAACACCAGCAAATACAGAAAGACCTGCATATGCTTTTGCAATGTTGTTGATCAATTCCATGATCAATACGGTTTTACCAACACCGGCACCACCGAAAAGACCAATTTTACCACCTTTTACATATGGCTCAAGCAAATCGATTACTTTGATACCTGTAAATAAAACTTCTGTATTTGTAGATAAATCTTCAAATTTTGGAGCTGAACGGTGAATAGACATACGCTTGTTGTTTTGGGAAGACGGAATACCGTCGATACCATCACCAACTACGTTATATAAACGACCACGGATATCTTCGCCAATTGGCATTGAGATCGGTGAACCGTATGTTTTAACTTCCATGCCTCTCATCAAACCATCAGTAGAGTCCATCGCGATTGTACGTACACGATCTTCTCCTAAATGTTGTTGACATTCAAGAATCACTTTTTGTCCGTCCGGACGAACTACTTCCAATGCATCTAGAATTTGAGGAAGCTTGTAATCTCCTTCAAATCCTACGTCTACAACGGGACCAATAATCTGAGTTATTTTACCAATATTTGCCATGAATTGCGTATTATAGAAACGATCTTATTTCAAAATTTGCGACTGCAAAAATAGGGTATTATTATTTCAAAGCCAAAGAAGCAAAAGATATTATTCGGAATTCGTGAAAAACTTTATTCAATTATTTTCTACATCTGTGCTTTTTTGAACTTTACCATGATTTCACAGAATTTCTTTAACATAAATGATATCAGTCATGTTTTGCATTAACGTACGTAAAAATACGTAAAATAATAATTATCCTGAAATACTTTTTTTCAAAAACTGCTGGCTGTATATATCCGTATCTATGTCTGTAAATTTTAAAATATCACTTTACTAATATTTTATCCCTATGAAGAAAAGATTACTCGCTTTATTATTTACAGGGCTTTTTACTTTGCACCAGGTGAACGGGCAGCAATTAGCCGCAGAAAAAACAGTTGATATTTCAGGCAAAGCAAATCGTGGCTATATCGGCCGTGTTGAACGCAATGATCAGACCCGCGAAATGGCAGTTACCTATGTGACAAAATCCACCAATGCAAAAGTAAAATTTGAAACTTACACATTTGATTATGATCTGAATTTAAAATCAGATGTTGTGGATGAAATTGAATTAACAAAAGCAAAAGAAAAATATTCCTGGTTTAAATATAAAGGGGATGCATATGTTGTTGAAGGCCTAACTGCATCTCCTAACCTGACTGGTACATTTGTGATCAAGAAGAAACAGGTTACTTATTCATGGAACTGGTTTTTGTTAAAATACAAAAAAACAACAAAGACGCTTGATAAGTTAAAATTTGAAGGTGAAAATGGTAAAAACATGTACTACATCAGTCACTATGAAAATGACTCCAACGGAGAGATTATAGCTTTGGCAGGTGAAAAAGGCAATGCTTCAAAAGATCCTTATCTGCATTTTCAGAAACATCATATTTTCAGAGTGGATCCTAGTTTGAAGGTATTATCAGATATAACTGTAGACTTGGGAAGTCCGCACAAGCTATTGTACTCTGCTGCTGTACCGGATGAGAAAAATCCGGATGCGGAACAGGCAGACTGGGTTGTTGTACTGGCACCGATGGGTGGTGCAGGATTAGGCAAATTTGAAGCTGCAGATCCCACACAATACACTGTATTGAGAATTTCACCCGAAGGCAAAATTGTAAGTCAATCTAAATTCACAACAATGGCGCATACATGGACAATCACGGGCTCAGTAATCGATGGTTCAAAAATTTATTTGTATGGACCGGGTTATGCAAAAGACGTTGCAAAGAAATATTATGAACTGGCTTATATACCAAATGAAGCAGCTAAATTCACGGATTTTCAATTAGTACGTGTTAATGCCACAAGCGCTGATTTTGTTAGCGTAACTTCAATCGAAGAATTCACTGCAAAAGCACGTAAACCAGAAGACCAGAAAAAACTTTCTGTTTATAACGGCAAAAAAGTCGACATACGTGATCTTACAATCGGCTCCGATGGTAAAATTTACATTATCGCACAGGATTTTAAAACACAGCAGGAAGGCCCGCTCATTTATACCGATCTTTACTTATTCCAATTTGACCAGAAAGGTCTCTTGTTAAATTCTTTCGGTATTGATGATGACTCACGTAAAGGCGCAATCATTGGCGGAGGCGTTGCAGATGCACGTT
Organism: Cytophagaceae bacterium; assembly: GCA_021151805.1. Taxonomy (GTDB): domain Bacteria; phylum Bacteroidota; class Bacteroidia; order Cytophagales; family Cytophagaceae; genus Cytophaga. The sequence continues at coordinate 56,488 of JAGKWN010000019.1, forward strand.
TCTATCCATCAAGCAGTGCATTATTTGAAGGAAAAGACCCTAACTATATTTATTGGATGCAGTTTGTACCTCATTCTACCAAATGTGTATCTGAAACAAGTGGTACTGTAAAAACAACAGAATGCCGTCCGTTGAAATACCCTCGTGTCATCAAACTTGATGTTACAAAAGGTTCCTTTGTAAAAATTGAACAATACGGTAATGGTGAATATTTCCTGAATGAAGATTTCCCGCTAGTATATATCGAAAACAATTCAAAGATTATTTTTATTGGCGAGACCAAAAGCGAAAAAGGTTTATGGGTAGGCAAGTTCGACCCGAGCTCTCTTTAGTTACTAGGTAATAGGTACTAGTTACTAGATAGCTTTCGGTTAGATTGTAGCTTGTTAAGCAAAAAGGTTAAGAGTATATATTCTTAACCTTTTTGCTTTATTCATTATTAATTCAAATTTAGATTTGAAAGTGTTGTATTTCTAGTAGTCAAGTAACTAGCATCTAGCACCTAAATACTGGCCTTCAACTCAATCCTGAACGTCGTTCCCTTATCAATACCGCTTTGCAACACATATACCTTGCCGCCATGGTATTCTTCCACAATTCGCTTTACAAGTGTAAGTCCTAAGCCCCAGCCCCGTTTCTTCGTAGTAAAACCGGGTTTAAATATTGATTTTATTTTATTCTTCGGAATACCTTTTCCCGAATCTTTAATATCAATGCAGATGTTATTTTTCATGGGGGAAATTGAAATCTGTATGCTGCCGCGTCCATCCATGGCGTCAATAGCATTCTTGCAAATATTTTCGATTACCCAACCGATAAGCGAAATATTCATCACTGCCGATGCCCCATTGGTCTGATCCACCATAGAATATTCCACATAAGAAGATGTGCGCGATTTTAAATAATCAATATTCTCTTCAATAACATTGGCTACAATTTCATTGCTGAGTTTGCCTTCAAGACCTATTTGCGAAAAACGTGCGGTAATAACATTTAAGCGGTCAATGTCCTTGGCCAGCTCTTCGGTCATTGGATCACTTTTAAACGGTTCTATTTCTTTAAAATAATCCCGGATTGCGAAAAGGGAAGAAAGCGGCGTGCCTAACTGATGAGCCGTTTCTTTTGCCAAACCAACCCAAACTTTACTTTGTTCGGCTTTTTTGCTGTAATTAAAGGCTACATAACCCACCAGACTCAAAAATACGATTGCGCTGAGCTGAATATAAGGATAGTAGCGCAACATGGTTAGGATATCCGAATCTTTGTAATAGATATAATTTTTCATGCCGTAGAATTCGATCTCAATCGGAGTATGTTGGTCGGCCATGATCCGGATCTGCTTCTTCAGAAATTCATCTTCCTGTTTTTGAGTGAATTTGCCGGGAAATTCAATATTCTTGGAACTTAAGGGTTCCCCTGCCTCGTCAGACAAAATAACAGGTACTGAAGTATTTGCATTAATAATCTGTTCGGATAAAAATGCCATGTTTCCACCTGGCTGCTGGTTAGCCGCGGTTTCTAATGCCTTCGCGTATAAGTCAATAAGCCTTTTCTCACGTTCAACCAGGCGTTTAGCCAGATAATCTGTATATACCAGAGAACCAGCTATAACAATTATTCCCAATAAAACAATGATCCATTTAATCCTAAAGTTTAACTTATATATGTCCATAAGAACGAAAATACTGTTTTATTTGTAACGATTATAAATTACTGATTTTATTACAAGAATATTCAAAGAATCGGTGTTTAGGCGTAAATTTACAGTCCTTTGAGGAAAGAAGCAGTATGATTTCGAATTTCAAATCCATCAGTTTAACATATAGAAAAGCCCCGCTTGAAATCCGTGAGCGTGTAGCGTTAAATGAGGCAGAGTGCAAAAACTTAATGCAAAAGATTAAGGATTTCACCGAAACAGCCGAATTGCTTGTTCTTTCTACGTGTAACCGCACCGAAATATACTATACTTCCAACGAAGATTTAAGCGACGATATTATTAAGTTGCTTGGGGTTGAAAAAAACATCCCGTCTCTGATTGATCAAAAATCCTATTTTGAAATATACAACGACCAGGCAGATGCTGTTTTGCATTTGTTTGAAGTAGGCATTGGCCTTGATTCGCAGGTTGTGGGCGATATGCAGATCGTGAACCAGGTTAAGTTCGCGTATCAGTGGAGCGCTGACCTGAATCTTGCAGGTCCATTCTTACACCGTTTAATGCATACCATCTTCTTTACCAACAAACGTGTGGTACAGGAAACAGCATTCCGCGACGGAGCTGCATCTGTATCTTATGCTACCGTTGAACTGGCTGAAGAATTATTAAGCGCTACACCGAATGCAAACATTCTGATTGTTGGTTTAGGTGAAATCGGTGCTGATGTGTGCAGAAACTTCAAAGCAAATACTTCCTTTAAAAATATAACGCTTACCAACCGTTCTCCGCTAAAGTCTGAGGCTCTTGCGCTGGAATGCGGTATCGAACACGTACCGTTCGAAACACTTTGGGAAGCTGTAAGCAAAGCAGACCTGGTGATCAGCTCTGTTGCAAAAGAAGAACCTTTGTTTTCAAAAGAAGAAATAGAAAACCTTTCTATTCTTTCTCACAAATACTTTATTGATCTGTCTGTACCTCGCAGCGTAGATGCACGTGCGGAAGAAGTTCCGGGTGTTATCGTTTACGATATTGATCATATTCAAAACCGTTCAAACGAAGCCCTTGAAAACAGATTAAACGCCATTCCACATGTGCGTAAGATCATTCTTGATTCTATTGTTGAATTCAATGAGTGGTCTAAAGAAATGGAAGTATCTCCTACCATCAATAAGCTTAAAAATGCACTTGAGCAGATTCGCAAAGAGGAACTTTCCCGCTTTGTGAAACAGCTGAATGATGAAGAAGCGAAAAAGGTAGATGAGATCACGAAGAGCATCATGCAGAAAATCATTAAACTTCCGGTACTTCAATTAAAAGCTGCGTGCAAACGCGGTGAAGCGGAAACATTGATTGATGTATTGAATGACTTATTCAATCTGGAGAAACAATCTGAACAAATCATACGTGACTAGAGGAAGACATATCCGTTTCCTCTTAGCATTTTTTTTATGTGTCTTTGCAATACTTACATCTCAGGCGCAAACGGATACAAGTATCCAAATCTCCGTTGATTCTGTTTCCCTTAAGAAAACTCCTGTACAAGCAAATACTGTTTTCTACAGACGCTTCTCTTCCGAACAGCTTTTTGCTACGGCGTTAAAAAAGAAATCTTTCACAACTCCTTATTGCATCGTTTCTATTACCGACACACTTGGCGGTGTTAGCAGAAAACGTTCCGGTGTTGTCTTTGCAAACAAACTTATCATTCCTTTTCAATACGATTCAATCACTGCTGCTGCCAAAGATGAATTCATCTGCACCGAATACCTGGCCGGACGTAGATTTTTTTCACGCAATGTAGTTATCCATAATGCACGCACAAAAAAGATTGTCTCTATCCGTGCATCTGCCATTCAGTATATTTCCGGCAGTTTATATGTAGTGCATGTGCGCGGTAAAAAAATGCTATACAACAGCACTGCGCAAAAATTCTCTGCTCAACTTGATACCTACACATTTATTGACACGCTGTTTATTCTTACCTCCGTTGCTGAAGAACACAAACTACTGCATACCGATTGCAGCAGTTTCATCTCCTCTCCTTTCAAGGAATTAATTCACTCAAACGATTCTGTTTACAACGCAGTATTGTTCAATGAGTGGGACATCTATAAAAACACCGGTGAAAAAATATTCAGCAAGCTAAACTGCGACTCTCTACAGATAGCTGCCGGCCATGGCTGGAATATCTATAGAAACGACAGTATGTTTTTCAGAAACTACTCCAGCTTTTATTACGAAAACATCGTTAAACCTTTTGTTCCGGTTGGCACCAACCATTGCGCGGCGGTTATTGATAAATTCGATTACGATACAATGAAAATGCGCATCAACTTTGACACCATCTTTCATCAGAGTGATTATCTATACCTGTATAGGAAGGTTGGTAAATACGGCTATTGCGATACCATAGGAAATGTTAAAATTGCGCACCAATATGATACCATTACAGACTGGCACGACAACATGGCCGCGATACGCATGAAAAATAAATGGGGCTATGTTACCAAGCGGGAACAAATGACCGTGCAGCCTTATTATACCAAAGCGCTGCCTTTTGCCAATGGTGCCGCCGCCGTGTATGACGGCAAAAAATGGATGTTCATTAATAAGGACGGTAAGAACATCAACTCGGTAAGTTATGATAGTATCAAACAAACCGTCAGCGGTAAGTGGTATGTACACAACAAAGGGCTTACCGGCTTGTGTGATATAGACGGCAGAGAAATCATTCCGCCTATGTACCAATATTTACTGGACACACAAGCAGACGTGCTGGTGTATAAAACGGAAGGCTTATATGGGTTGATTGCAAAAGACAGAACCATCATCTGCAAACCAGTTTATGATCAGTTCATATACGACAGTACCAACAACTGTTTACTTTTAAAACACATTATCCAGACACCACTGCTATTTGTGATGCCTAAACAATAATCCATGCTGCGAATTCTTTTGACATGTTTATTCCTGCATACATTGTTTATTGCAGAAGCCCAGACGATCCAGTATCATGAAGGACTAACGACGTTTAAAGAAACGAAGAACGGACAAGTAAAGGTGGGTTTTAAAGATAAGTCTGGCAAAGTAATCATACCTGCGCGCTACGACAGCGTAGCCGATCCCTTTTACAATGGCTCGGCTATAGTTGTGATCAACCAACTCTTCGGTACCATCGATAAAAAAGGGAAAACGCTGATACCATTTGAATACAAAAAAATCATTCAGCAGCAATTCAACTTAACACCTGTTCAGAATGCAGCCGGCAACTGGGGTTTCTGTTCTTCAGAAAATAAATTAACGATCCCTTGCCTATACAACAATTTCAGATTTACGAATAAAGGCAAACAACTCTTTGTTCAAAAAGCTGGTAAGTGGGGTATGATCACGCTTGAAAACGTAACGTTGGTTCCGTTTGAATACAAAAGCGTGGAATCGCTTTCGCCTAAACAAGTGCGCGGCACACGCTTCAACAACTGGGGGCTTTTCTCGCCGGCAGGTGAAAAGAAAGTAAGCTATGAATACGATTCGGTTACCTTTACTCAAACAGACCTGTTGGATTACAATCAGAATGGCTGGCACGGATTGCTTGAGAAGAATGGTACGATCGCATTAACCAATACCTGCGAAGATATTGGCGACATTGTAGAAAACTATGCAGCGACTCAAAAAAACAATCGCTGGGGTGTTAAAAAAATCGGCGCCGAAGATTGGATCCTTGATCCTAAATACGACATCATCCGCATGGACTCTCTAATGATCTATGCCGCTTTGATTTTTGGTAATAGTTCTTTCATACACTGGCGACTCTTTGATTACACCGGAACTCCCATCTACAAGGAAACCATTATTGATTACCACGAAATGTCAAACGGGCTGATGGCAATCAAATCCAATTTAAATCTTTGGGGGTTCATCAATGAAAAAGGTGAGCAGGTAATTCCTTTCTCCTATACACATGCAGGGGATTTCTACGAAGGTTTGTGCCGGGTAGAAAAGAACGGCGAACAACTGGTGATCAACAAAGTGGGTGATATAGTATTAAACCATCAGGATGTGTATTTATATTCCATCGGTTTGCTTAAGCTGAGTCCCTTGCAGGACAAGACCTATACCTATACCATTGATGCCACTACCGAGATCATTCCCATCAACGAAACATTTATCAAAACAAAAAAAGGAACGAAATATGGTTTGATAAATACAAAAGGTGAAACAATATTACCTTTACAGTATGCCGATATTCAAATCGGTTCAAGCTTAAAGACCATCAGCATCTACAAAGATAAAATCTGGAAGGTATTGCAGATCGGCGGCAGAAGCTATTCTGTAGATCGCAAAATCGTATCGTTGGAAGGCTTCCATGATGAGATGGCGATCATGAAATACAGCAATGGTAAGTATGGCTTTATTGATAACCGCGGCGAGATCCGGGTAGCGCCGCAATACGACCAGGTACGACCTTTTAGCAATGATGTAGCTGTGGTGTTATTAAACGGCAAATGGGGCATCATTAATAAATCGGAAGGCTGGGTTGCTCAACCGTATTATGAATACATCAGCGCGTTTAAAAATGGTGTTGCGATAATTAAAGAACAAGGTGTTTATTATCTGATCCATGCTTCCGGAAAAATTTTAACCCCGGAAGGTTATTCTTCGATCACTCCAACCAAGGGCGGTAATTATGTATTGGTAAAAAATAATCTGAATGGTATTGCAAATGCAAATGGGAAAGAAATCATTTCACCCCGCTATCAATCCATTGTAGAATTGACTCCGGACCTGTTCAAGGTAAAAGAAAATAATTTAATCGGCGTGATTGATGCGAGCAGAAAAATTATTCTGCATATTAAATACAGCGAGGTGTTTTACAACAATAGAACAAAAGAATTTTTAGCTGCTGAACCCGGCGTACAAGCGTACATCAATATAAAATAAACGTTACTTCTTACCTACTCGTTCAATCGGCCGGAAACGCAGTGCGCTCCAGACCTCATTGATTGAAATTGCCGCCACGGAAGTAATGCCGTACTCCTCTCCTATTGCCCACAACAAATCACGATTCACATCCGTCTTGATACCTGATGTTCCTTTCGGGTAAGCAAACCACAGCACGCCATCAAACTCAACATTGTCGAGATTTTTATTCAGAAAGTTTACGAATTCTTTTTTGTTGTTTACAAAGAAGAGCGTATTGGCGCTTTTGATCTTTTTATCAAATGTTGTAGCAAAACCCAGTACAGCAATCTCATTTTTTAAATCCGCAGGTGCATTGATTACAACCGGCTCACCTTTAAACCTGAATTTATTAAGTACATCTTTCATGTTTACCTGAATTAAATGGATTGCTTGCGTGGTAAAATTTCAATCATCAGATTTTCCGGGAACAGGGTAAAGGCAAACCGCTCCTTTACTTCAGATGGTCTTACTGCAAGTTTCAGATCAAAGTTTTTTACAATCATCGAGAGCGCCATTTTCATTTCGTGCAAGGCCAGCGTCTTACCCGGACAAAAGCGCGGCCCTGCGCCAAACGTACGAAATACGTCAGTGTTGTGCAGCGGCATGTCTGCACCAGCAAGCCAGCGTTCAGGCATAAAGCGGTCTGCATTGGTAAAATATGCATCGCCGGTTTGCGCCACTTTACTTTGCATCATCACGGTGGTGCCTTTTTTCAGCAGCAAACCGTTGATACGTTGATCTTCTAAGGACTCCAGAAAAAGCGTTGGTGTGACAGGTTTGATACGCAACGTTTCCATGGCTACTGCTTCGGTATATTTTAAGTCAGACAAATATTTTGCGTCTTCGATCACCACACCCGGTACTGTATCAGCTTCCTTGCGCAGTTTTTCATATGCCTCCGGATGTTGGGTCAAATAAAACAATGCCCAGGCAATAGAGTTGGAGGTAGTATCCTCGCCTGCCAACAATAAGATAAATACGTTGCCGTATATTTCTTTATCTGAAATTGCCCCGGACTTCTCCTGCTCTGCCAGCAAAGCCTGTAAAAAATTTTGGGGATTTGCTTTTAATTCCGGATGTTCGGTAACTTCTTCCCGCGCTTTTTTTATAAACTCCGTAATTGTTTGTTCCAAAGATTTCAGCGAAGCGTCCAGCGCCTTATCTTCTTTCGATTTTAATATACGCCAGAATGGAACCGGGCTTGTGATGCGTTTATTAATGGCAGGAAAAATCTTTTCCAGGTATTGCTGCAACGGATCATGTTCCTTTTCCAGGGAATGCGTATCATAACCAAATGCAATCTTTGTTGTAATATCAACGGTGAAGCGCATCAGTTCTTTCTGCACATCTACGACAGCGTTTGCCTCCATCGCCTTCTGCTCCCAACGTTGCAGCAAGCGGTGTGTCACTTCCTGTATCGTGCCAAAAAAACCATGAACGTTGCGTGCATTCAGCGCTTCTGCGGTAAGCTTGCGGTGTGTCTTCCACTGTTCGCCTTCCGCATTGAAAACACCGTTAATACCCATCTCAGCCATGATCTCATCGATCTTACCGAAACGACGGAATTTGTCCGGACGGTTTTTATATAATTGAATATTGAAATCGGGATCGGTAGACACAACAAACTTCTTCCCCATTAAACTGATCCTGAATAGTGGGCCGCACTCACCGGACCATTTTTCCAGCACCGCAGGCTTATTCCCAGCTTTGAATTCTGCTAAATTTCCCATTACCGGTACCCCTTTAGGCTGCGGCAGATCCTGCATTCCACGTGGGCAAACATTACTGTTTACAGTTACATTCTTTTCTGCAGGAATCTCTACGTATACATCTTCGCCTTCGGTTGTTACCGCATAAGATTTCAGTACCGTATGTGTTTTTATATCATAGCCGTTCTTACACGCAAACGACCGACGGTGCAGCGGACAAACAATACTATCATTTTCAATAATACCATTCGATAGTTTTGCGCCCTGGTGCGGACAGATTCCGGTGTAGGCTTTAATCGTATCTTCCGAACGTACAAAAATCAATTCCTGATCTTCAATCTTCTTTTCAAAAATAACTCCTGCCTGAATCAACGATTGAGCAGCGACAAAATATTTCATAAGCTGTATGGTATTGCACTGCAAATAACCATTATTGAGCGAGAAAAAAAAGGTATAAATGTAGAATCAGAAATGCTGTTCATCTGCGAGAATAAAAAATGAAAAAGCAGTCAAAGACTGCAAAATAAAAGTCACTAGACTCGCTTCGCTAAGTCTAGCGCCAGAGAGAATACTACTTCCTGTTTATTATTCAAACTTCACTTTGAGAGCAATGGGCTGTTGGCTGTTGGCACAACAGCAGGTTGGCGCTTGGTTAGGTTAAAGACGTAATCGCCAACAGCAGTAGAGAGTCTAGAACCTAATACCTAGAAACTAGAAACTCTTTTATATCCTTACTCCGCCATCAACCACCAGTTCAGAGCCTGTTACATAAGAGGCTTCATCGGTTACTAAAAATGAATAGGCGTTTACAATATCAATGGCTTTGGCAAAACGTCTGACAGGGATTTTCAATCTGAATTGTGCCAGTTCAGCAGAATCTGCCAGCGGTAAATTATCTTCTTCTATATAACCGGGAATAACCGTATTTACATTGATGCCGCTTTGCCCCAGTTCTCTGGCCCACAACTGCGTAATACCTTTTACACCTTCACGTATGCCATCGTAATGCCTGTCGGTTAAGCTATCATGAATACGGAGCGGCAGACAACAGTTGATGATGCTTCCGGCTTTTTGCTGCTGCATAAACGGAGCAACCACACTGATCGCATTCAGGAATACAGAAAGATTTGCGTCGATGGTTTCGTGCCAGGCTTCTGTAGAAAGATTAGGAACTTTAGATACCGGTGATAATTTAGGGTTGTTCACCAGTATATCAATCCGGCCATAGTTTTTAATAACATGCACTGCTGCTTTTTCAAAATTATCCTGCACGCTGAAATCAAAGCTTTCAACTACACAGGATCCTTTGCGCAATTTGCAGGATGCTAAAATACTCTCATCTACTTTTGTATTGATGTCTTCCCACAAAACAACCCGATAACCTTTGTCGCAGAATTTTTCCGCGGCCGCCTTCGCGATGGAATGTGTGGTACGAACCAGTACAACAACCTTAGATTCTATCATAATCTTTAAAAATACGAAATTCCAATACCGTAAGTTATAACAAAAAGTAAGGTACTCAAAGCCAATTGTTTCAAATAAGGGTCCAACAAGCGCGGTTCTTTGGTTTTAAACACCTGCAGGAGGTGTTTTACGAACAGCGGCAAGGTTAGCAGATATAAAAAATTGAATATGGACGTCATATGCAGCACTGCATACACCGTTGCGGCGATCCATGCCAGGCTGATCAGCGCCAGGTGGTATAATTTTCCTTTTTCTGAACCGATACGCACAGGAATAGACTTTTTACCGACCAATCTGTCAGAATCAATATCCCGGAGGTTATTGACATTCAACACGCCTGTAGAAAGCAGTCCGCAGGTGACAGCCGGTAAGATCACATCCATACTGATGCCGCCGGCTTGCAGAAAATAGGTACCGCATACGGCAACAAAACCAAAGAATATAAATACGGAAATATCTCCTAAACCTGCGTATCCATAAGGCTTGTCGCCGGAAGTATAGGTTACTGCTGCCGCAATGGCCAGCAGACCAACAATCAGGAAGCCTCCCAGAATGTTAAAACTCAGCAGGCCACGCACCTGATACAGTAAAGTAATGCCTGCAACAAGACTTAATACAGAAAACAGCACGATGGCTGTTTTCATTTCACCGATACCTATGGCGCCGCTTTGTACGGCCCGCGCCGGACCAACCCGGTGTGCGCCATCTGCGCCGTTCATGAAATCTCCGTAGTCGTTCGCGAGATTGGATAAGATCTGCAGGAATAAGGTTGTAAGCACACACCACACAAATACACTTGTATGGAAAGCCTGGTGCTGGTAGGCCAGAAAACCCGCCATGCCGATACTTGAAAGCGCCAGCGGCAATGTACGCAGGCGAAATGCTTTGATCCAATGAGAAACAGCTGCCATGTAAATAATCTAGGATACTTCTTTAAGACGAAGAGAGACGATAATACTTAACACCGTGGCGGTACATGCTACCACACCTACCCAACCGAAATTATGTAATGCACCTTTGGCATCATTCACAATAATAAACGATGCGATCATAACCGCAACACCGGAAGCCAGCTGCTGGATTGCAGAACTGATACTTAAAAAGCTGCCGCGGCGCTTCGGCTGTACGCAGGACGTCATCAAGGTCATAGCCGGTACAAAACGTGCACCGAAGCACATAAAGAAAACTACATTAAACATGAGTACATACTTTAATGGCAATGGAGGCAGTACAGTTACGCTCGCAATCGGTATGATCGAAACCAGTGCAGCCATCACAAACGTTTTAACTTTACCAAGCTTATCCGTTAAACGTCCAATCAGGATACTGCTGACAACCGTTGCAAGACCACCACACAAATACACGTACTTCAATTCTTTCGTACTTAAGCCCACATTATTTACCAGGTAATCACTGATAAAAGGAACGACGGAGAAACCGGCAATCATCAATAAGAAGATAAATAACAAGGCTCTCAATACATTCTGGTTCGTCATAAATTCTTTCAGAATTTCCAGCGGTGGCGTTCTCATGCCTTCTGTTTCCATATGACTCTGAATAGACGGAAATTTCAATAGTAGAGTAATGCCTACGAGTGCGCTTAAGATGGAAAGCAGCCAGAATGGTGCATGATAATCAAACAAGTCTGCCAATATCAAACCACTTGGAATACCGATAACGGATGCCGCTGAAAATGCTGCCATCACCATACCGGTAGCTTTTCCTCTGCGTTGCATAGGAATGACATCACCGATTACCGACATGATCAATACGTTCAATACACCACCAAACAAGCCCGCAAACAAACGCGCCAGCATGAAAAATTTATATTGCGGTGCTATGGCACAGAGTATATTGGCAATGATAAAACCAGTATATACAAACAGGATCGCTGTACGTCTGTCATATTTATCGATCTTAAAAAACGCAATCAGTGCTCCTGCCGCTGCTGCGAATGTGTAGATTGAAACTAAGTAACCAAACTCTTTTGTTGAAATTGACATTGCAATCTTTAGTGTAGCACTCAGGGGTGCCATGATTACAAAGTCCATGATGTGTGTAAAATTGATTGCAGCAAGCATGGCAATCAGAAAGCCCTCGCTGATCATTGGTTTACTGGTAGACTGCATTCTGTGTGTTTTTAATCTGACGGTTATTGTTTTTGTATAGGCACAACTTCTAGAGGGGATTTTCTGTGTATGCCTGGAAGATTGATTGGTTATTTACATTCTTTTTGAATCAGTACAAAGCCTTGCCCCTTGCACTGCGGACAATCGCCATCCTGAAAAGTAGTTCCTTTGCAGACACTACACAATGTGATTCCTGTACCTTCACATTTATAACATTTCTGGTAGCTATCGCCCATGGCATTTCTGGAGATCACAACTCCTGAACCTGAACATACGCTGCAGTATTCCTTACCAACGCCTTTACACTTGGTGCACTTGACTTTTGAATGAGAAGTACCGTGGCATAAACTACACTCTTGTTTTTCCTCGACATATCCTTTTTCCATACACTGTGCCTTTGCCAGATAGAAAAAAGAGCTGTCAAAATACTGACCTTTATCGCCACGCAGCTTCATGTACTTTTCAAATCCCTGCTGTGCCAGTTTATAATTTTTTCTGTAATACTGATTTAAGCCATAGTAGTATGCCGCATCATCCGGAATGGTGCTTTGAAGTTTAAATAGCTCTTTAAACTCATTATGCGCACCATTATAATCTTTTTTCTCCATTAATTGTTTGGCAGCAGAAAAATGTGCTTCCACCAATGAATCATACTGAAGTTGATGATCATGGGCAAACAGGCTGCAGGAAATACTGAAAAGAAGAATTAAAATAAACTGCTTCATGGTATTATACATTCAAGTAAATATAAGAAGTTTAATGTGTAAAAGGTAACGCTGAAAGCCTTCAGTACTGTATTACTACTTAAAATTTAAAAATAAAGTTCCTGTGCCAGACGAAAGGTATTGCAGTGGGCCTCAACAATATCAATGATGCTTTCAGAATAACCTCCACCCAATGAGATGGTTAGTGGAATTTTATTTTGTTTACACAAGCTTAACACCATTTTATCCCTTGCTTTGCACCCTGAACGGGACAAAGCGAGCTTGCCTAATTTATCGGTGGCAAGCACATCTACACCCGATTGAAAAAAGATGTGATCAGGCTTTACCGTATCGATCAGCCGCAAAAAATTTTCTGCCAGGATCGATAAATAGGCAGCATCTGTTGTACCATCCGGCAGCGCAATATCCAGATCTGAACGTTCTTTGTGTGCAGGATAATTGGATGCTCCATGCATACTGAATGTAAAAACAGCCTCATTGTCTTCGGCCATTTTAGCCGTTCCGTTCCCCTGGTGTACATCCAGATCTACCACCAGTACTTGTTTAGCCAGTTTGTGCACCAACAGATAATCTGCAGCCAGAACAATGTCGTTGTATAAACAAAACCCCTCACCGTGTTCTTTGTAGGCATGGTGAGTTCCGCCTGCAATGTTCATTCCTATACCATGTTTCAATGCATGAACAGCTGCATCTATCGTTCCCTGCATGATTACATTTTCCCGGTAAACCAATTCCTTGGTTAAGGCAAAACCGGTCTTACGAATCTCCGCAGGTGAAAGCGATAAGGTGTTTAGTTTATGTACATATTCCGCATCGTGTGAACGCAGTAAGTCTTCTGCAGAAATTTCAGCAGGTGTAAACAGATTTGCTTCCGTGATGGTGCCTTCATACACAAGCTGCTCAGCAATCAGATCATACTTCAGCATGGGAAAGCGATGGCCTTCAGGGACCGGGTGATTGTATGCTGGGTGGAAGGCGATGTGTAACATTAGAGAGGTGGATAATTAGCAGATAAGGCTCTAACAAACAGGTGCAAAGTTTAGCGTGTAAAGTGTAATCGTTTCTTAATTATTTATAGCGGATCTCTTTTTGGTGTTTAGACTATACACTTTACACTATACACTATTTATAAATCTTCTTCTTATCCAATCCACTTCTGTATTTTTTGGCATTCTGCAGATGTTCGTCGTAAGTGGTGGCGAAGTTATGGCAGCCGGATTTATCGCCTTTGGCGCAGAAATAATAATATTTATGTTCGTCGTATTTTAACACCTCGTCAATAACAAACTCCGGCACAATACAGATCGGTCCCGGCGGCAGTCCTTTACGGCGGTAAGTGTTATAATCTGATTCGATGGATATATGTTTATTCGAAACCCGTTTTGAATCCATGCTGTTGTTGGCGAATAAAGCAGTCGGATCCGATTCAAGCTTCATGTTGTTCTGAAGTCGATTGATGTATACACCTGAAATGGTAGGCATTTCACTGCGCTGTTTGGTTTCTGAATAGACGATGGAACCAAGTATTACAATTTCATCTTCAGTCAGATCTAAGCGCTTACATGCAGCCCGGCGCTCATCATTCCAGAGCTGTGTATACTGGCATGCCATGTACTCCAGCACTTCTTTTGGTGTGCTGCTTTTGTATACCCTGTACCTCCCCGGTCTGAAGATACAATAAACCGATTCCGTAGTAAAACCACCCAGATCATCTACTTCATCTTCGTCTTTCAGCAGTTCAACAAAATCATTTTCATTGATATTAGTCAACTTGCATAACTCTTTAATCGTACGTTTGCGGGAACGGTATTCAGCCAGATCAATCAATTGTGACGCCCGGATTTCAGCATCATCAATAAAATCCAGCATCCGGTAATTGCCCCAGCCTTTGCCGATACGATACATTCCCGGGCGCAATGTCTCTACATGCATCATGGATGCCATCCAGCGGAAAGTCATACCGGATTTGATAATCTTACGTTCTACCAGCGTATCTGACAATTCTTCTATATCAGTACCTCTGCTGATGTATACATAATATGCGGAAGAACGAAAAGCTGTATTGGATGCAACGGTAATATACCAACAGATAAAAAGTAATACGAAGCCGGCTAAATAAAACCAAACCTGCATGGGAACAGTAAAACTTTTGCTCTTTTTAGGAGCAGCTTTTTTCACTTTCGGTTTTGGTATGATTCTTTTTTTAGCCATTAATAAGTTAAACGAATTTCAGAAGGCAATGTTATTATGCCTAAGGCTTAAGGCTTAAGGCTTAAAGCTGAACGACAAAAGCTTTTCGCATTAGGCGTTCAGCCTTCAGCTTACATAAAAGCTACACCTAATTTATCGGCTACTTCCTTCAGATCTTTAACTACCGGCGGCAGCAAAGGCACGCCTTCACTCAAACGCGATGCCTGTATTTCACGCTCCGGATCGCCAGGAATCAATACTTTCTCGCCTTCTACTGCAGGTGCGTTTTTAAACGTTTTGATCCAGTTATCCATGTGCGTTTTAAAATCATCTGCCGGTCTGAATGCATCAACACGCATTGCACCAAAAAAGTGTCCGATTCCTTCTCCAACCGGATCGGATGGAACTGGTAAAAAACTTACAAACGGCGGCACCCACGGACCATAATTTGCCCCGGACAATACCGCTGAGAATATATCTACAATAGAACCTAAGCAATAACCTTTATGACTGCCATGCTCACGATCACCTCCAAGTGGTAGTAAAGCTCCACCTTCTTTTAATTCATGTGCATTTGAAGTTGTTACTCCATTTTTATCCTGGATCCAGCCCAGCGGCGCTTCCAGATTTTTACGCTGTAAAATTTCCAGTTTTCCGTTGGCTGCGGTAGTTGTTGCAAAGTCTGCCACCATTGGCGGTTCATTTTTTGCAGGTATTGCAACCGCGATCGGGTTTGTTCCTAATAATCTTTTCAACGAGTGTGTTGGTGCAACCAGTGGACTCGCATTGGTCATTGAAATACCGATCATATCATGCTCCAGCGCCATCATCGCATGATAGCCTGCAATCCCGTAGTGATTGGAGTTTTTCACACTCACCCAACCTGAACCTACCTGTTTTGATTTTTCAATGGCAATCTGCATCGCCTGTGGCGCCACCACCAAACCTAACCCACCGTCGCCATCAACGGTTGCGGTACTTGGCGTTTCGTGCACAACACGTACATTCGGTTTGGCATTGATCCTTCCGGCTTCCCACAAACGTACATAACCTGTTAAACGGGCAACGCCATGCGAATCAACTCCACGTAAATCGGCAGATAATAAAACAGTTGTTGCCAGCTGCGCATCCTTTTCCGGACAACCAATGGCTAAGAAAACGTTCTTGGTGAAAGCAAACAGATCTTTATATAGGTACATAAGATTTCGATTAGTTGACAAAAATATGGGTTTCCATGCTTAATGCCTAACGCGGAAAGCTTAAAGCCTAATGCTTGAGGCGAAAAGCTTAAGGATTAAGGTCTAAGGCTGAATGCTTAAAGCTGAATGTAAAAAAAGTATTACTACAGCATCAATTAATCATTTGAAATACAGAAGCATACCTACTTTAAGCTTTAAATCTTAGCCCTTCAGCGTTAGGCGTTAGGCTTTAAGCCTTAGACGTTCCGCGTTAAGCATTTTTTAAGTATATTCGTTATTCAGCAAATACAATTTACCGATACCTTTCGTTTTAACGATTGACTAACCTGATTTACTCTATGAAGAATCAACTCTTATCCCTTTGCTTACTGCTTTGCAGCGGATTTGCTGTCTTTGCTCAAAACCACACGCTTGAAGCAACACCTGCAATTAAACAGGTAACTGTATTTCTAAACCGCGCACAGGTTGAAACTACCACAGGAATAACTATTGAAGAAGGAAAGACAGAAATACGTTTACAAAACCAGACGACCTTTCTGGATCCAAACAGCATACAGGTAAGCGGCAAAGGAGATTTTATTATCCTTTCCGTAGAACACGAAACCGATTATTTGAAAAAAGAAACCAAGCCTGCCAAAATACAGAACCTGGAAGACTCTATTGCCAGATATACCATGCTCATCGACTTCAATAATCAGATCAATGAGGTACTGGCAAAAGAAGAGCAATTGATCCTCTCCAATCAAAATATCAAAGGACAGAACACCAACCTCACCGCAAAGGAACTGGAAGACATGGCCGATTTCTTTCGCGATCGTCTGGAAGAAATAAGAGAAGAAATTATAGATAACAAAATCCTGATCCGGAAACAACAGCTTAAACTTACCGGCTTCAACAATCAACTGGCAGAATACAACCAAACGACAAACCAGCCGAGCAGTACCATCATTGTTACCGTTTCTGCAAAAGCTCCTGTTTCGGGTTCGTTGACAACTACCTACATTACCAGCAATGCAGGCTGGTATCCGTTGTATGATATCCGTGCGAAGGATACAAAATCTGCGGTACAACTTGCTTACAAAGCACAGGTATACCAAAACACCGGCTACGACTGGAAGAATGTGAAGATTACGTTATCGACTACCAATCCGGCTGTAGGTGGCAACAAACCGGAGCTTTCAAACTGGTACGTGAATATTTACGAACCTACCGTTTATAAAAATAAAAAGGCGGCAGCACCTGCGTATTATAACAGCGAGTCTGTAAGATCTCAAAGTTATGAAAAAAGCGGTGCAGACATGGATGGAGAAGCCTATGCTCCGGCTGCAGCCAGCGTGGCTGATTATACCGCTGAAGTGCAAACAACACTATCGGTTGAATTTGCGATTGGCCTACCATATACTATTCTTTCGGGTGGTAAGGGACAGCAGGTAGATATTAAAAACATTGACCTCCCGGCACTGTACGAATATGCCGCTGTTCCTAAACTTGATCTGAATGCTTTCTTACTGGCGCGTATTACCAAATGGGATACTTATAATATTCTTTCCGGCAATGCGAACATTTATTTTGAAGGAACATTTGTTGGCAAAACATTTATTGATGCAAGTAACACCGGCGACACGCTTGATATTTCCTTGGGTCGTGATCCTCGTATTGTGATCGAACGTAATCTGATCACCGATTATACGTCCAAGAAAATGATCGGCACCAACCGCAAGGAAGAATATGGTTATGAAATCGTCATCCGCAATACGAAGAAAGATCCAATTACCATTGTTGTGGAAGATCAATATCCGATTTCACAAAACAGTCTACTGGAAGTAGAACTGATTGAAGCCAGCGGTGCAACGGTGGACCCTGTAACCGGCAAGCTCACCTGGAAGCTAACTGTGGCAGCCGCTGAAACAAAAAAACTCGTACTGAAATATTCTGTCAAATATCCGAAGGATAAAAAAGTAAGTGGCTTATAAAAACACTAAGAGCGCCACGCCACTAGCGTGACGCTCTTTTTTTAATTCATTTGTCCATGAATCTATTTTACAGGGAAATCAAAATCGGAAAACTTTACATCTGGTTGCTTATCACGTATTTTTTCTTCTCACCGTTATATTTCTTAATCATCTATCCCGGAAGCTCAAGTGGCCATAATGGTATATTCCAGCTAGCTCCGTTATTTCTCTCTTTTATTACACTCTTTATTTCTTTACCCGTAGTATTAGTAGTAAAACACATAGCAGAAAAACGATTATTACAGGGTTATACGTTTCTATATTTTTTATTCTTCTCCAGTATACTTGAAATCTGCATTTTTATCAGAGAAGGAAGCAGCGAATTATTGTGTTCACTTCTCATTTCAAATTTTATTGGCTTGCTGATAACATTTTTATGTTTTCATATATTCAGTAAATCCTAAATAAATTCAAATCAATCATACAGCAATTTCCAGTTGCGCAGAAATATTTTTAACAGGTTTTATATTTTCAAATACCATTTTAAACTGCGTCCCCACACCGGGAATAGAAGTGAGTTCTATTGTACCCTGCATTTTTTCAACGATGTTTTTTACAATATACAAGCCCAGCCCCGATCCTTTGGAATCTGTGGAAGCCCTGTAAAACATATCAAAGATGCGTGTGTGATACTCCGGACTGATCCCTTGTCCGTTGTCGGAAATAGTGATGACAATCTGTTGCTGATTCATTGCAGCAACAGCAATACGAACCACAGGCTTTTCCTGATTGTAATTGTGATAAATAATCGCATTCGAAATCATATTACTGAAGATCATTCCCAGGCGTGATTTGTCGGAATAAAAAGTAATAGCTTCGGCAATATGAATATCAAAATCAACATTGCCTTTATTCTCCAGGTAACTTACGGATTGTATAGACTCCTGTATGATCTGGTTAAAGTCTACCAGCTCGCGTTCAACTTCCAGATGTGTATTGCGCGAAAAATTAATAATGTCTTTAATAACATGCAGCAGCTTGGAAATATTTTTCTCAATCATGTTGAAATAAAAAACGGAAGTCTCTTCGTTGGAATCAATCTTCGCGATATTGGTAATTCCAAGAATGGATAAAAGCGGCGCTTTCAAATCGTGTGAGGCGCTGTACACAAATCCATCCAATTCTGCATTCACTTTTTGCAGTTCCTTGTACTGATGATCGATTTTAAACTCACTTAATTTCCGGTTGGTGATATCGCGGTAGTTAGTAACAATGGCTTCAATGGATTGATCGTTCAGCATGTTGCATGAATGGCATTCAAGCCAGCGATACTCTCCGTCTTTATGCATTTTCCGAACCTCTACATACAAATTGGTGCCGGAATCCAGCATGACTTCTTTTAAATGATCCAGCAACCTGCTTTTATCTTCCGGATGAATTTCTTCAAATACATACCTGCCTTCTATTTCTATCGAAGAATAACCGATTACTTTACTGGTTGAAGAACTGGCATACATGATCTTTCCGTCTTTATTAATCAGGGCAATGGCATCATTACTGTTTTCAATCATAGAGCGGAACTTGCGTTCGCTTTCTTCTATGATCAGTTCATTTTTCTTTATTTCGCCCACATAAATTTCAATGCGGTCAACCATATGGTTTACGTTATCAAACAAATCCTTGATCTCGTCTTTCGAATCTATTTTAATTTTGCGCGCCGGAACGGAAAAATTATTTTTAACGATTTCATCTATATAATCCGACAACTCCAGAATCGGTTTTGTAAAAATGTATGAAAACAAAATACTCAGCAGAATACTTAATACAACGGAAATACTAATCGCCGATAACAAAATGGCTTTATTGTTATTGCTTAACACAATGCCCCTGCGGTCTGATTCAGCATTGATGGTTTGAATAATCAGTTCAAATAACTCATTATACGCTTTCATGTTCGCAGTCATGCCAATACCCTGGTCGATGCCAATCTCCTTATCAATGATCATCCACTTGGTAAAGAGCGAAAAATAATCATCCAGCCAGCCGGTATATAATTCCTTTTCTGTTGAAGTTAATTGCTTGTCTGCTTTTATCTGCTCCCGGAATAAGCGTACATGTTTTTGATGCAGGGAAATATAAGAAGTATCCTTACGCAAAAAATAATCCTTTTCATTCCGTCTGATCGTTAGGAGCAACGATTCATCACTGGCATTTTTATAAGACTTCTCAATTTTATGAATACACTTACGCATTTCACCTTCAATGCCAAGATCACGAAAGCCGCGTTCTTTCACCATGGCTACAAATTTCAGATAATCATTGTTATACTTTATCAGTTGAACTTTTAAGAGTTGCAGATTCTGAACAATGGTATCATTGGCAATGTTTTCCTTTTCCAGCAGCGCTATTTTAGCATGAATGCCGGCAATGGTTTTCTGATGCTTTTCTACATAGCTGCTGCCAGCACCTTCAAAGAAGGTGTTATTTTTGGAATCGTAGGAAACAAATTGCAGTTCAAGTTTATTCAGCATTAATATTTCGGAAGAAATTAAATGGATGAGGTCTTTAATTTCCGAATTGTATTCACGTGCACGATAGATTGTGTAGCAATAGATCGAAGCGCATAAGGTAATACATGTGAATAATAAATAAACCAGGAGCAGTTTAGATTTTATCGTTTTCATCAGGGGCAGGATATACTTCTGCAACCTTATACCGCCTTTATTTTACTGAGGTTTTAAGCAACTAGCGGCGAATGTTATGGAATTGCTATTAACCGAAAATCATAAGCAGGTCCTTAAAAATAACGAACTAAAAATCTACCGATTAGTTATGTTGTGATCATTGAATGAAGGTATTTTTAAATATTCCGACACAATAAGGTAACAAATATTTAAACTAAAAATCCTCTGTTATACATGCGCTTCATCGATCGTCATCCCTTTCAGCATGTGTGCCAGAATTGGTTCGCATTTTTCATGACAGCAGGGATAATAATGCCCGTGTTTCCAGGTTTCAGATTTAGGCGACAAACCCCACCAGAACTCGGCCAGAGCAAGTGGCTTCATACGATGCAGAAAAGCATACTGCAATAACTTAGGAGCAGCGCACTCTCCTGCTCCGCTGGGCGGAGTTCCATTGTTGATATGCTTGAATAATTCGTTCAGACTTTTTTCTTCGCCTGCCTGATTCAAAAAATGATAGTGTTCAAATATTTTCTTTTGCAATGCAATGGAATAATTCTTCCGGACCAGCTTCAAATCCTCAGCCTTTAACCGATCAGCTTTTACCGTTGATCCATCCAGACTTTTTATTTCGCTTGTCATTTCGCTGAGTACAGCCATCCCCTTCGACAAAAAACTATTTTCGGCCAACAGATCATATACAGGGGGCACAAACATGCTATGCTGATTAACGCCTGCGAGCTTTCCTGAAAAAGCAGCCAGATAACCGATTTCATTTTCTTCACTTTGAACCAACAGTACACCAAACATTTTACCGGCAACAACGCCTTCTGTTTCTTCATCCGTCAAACCAAAATTATGCTTCCATTCTGTCTGATGCATGAGATGCTGTTGAAGTTGCTCTGCAGCAACTATGCAAAGCGGGTGCGGTATATAATTAAAAGGAAAAGTAAAACGTTCGGGCAAGTTATAGCCCGTTATTGGTTTTTCAAAAGGTGTAAAATATGGATCTTTTTCCAATGATGTATTACGATTCAATGATTAAAACAAAACAGCAGCTGTTTATGTTTTTCCTAAAAATACATTTTTTATTCTTTAATAATCAGATTTTGCTGGTAACAGTTACGGTTATCAATTTTAAAACCGACAAATCTATTTCGGGCATGCTCTTCTGCCGCTCCCGGATTTTCTACATGCCGCCAGTTTTTATATTTATCAAACACCTTAAAGGTTACAGCATTATTTTCACTCAATACCTGCACCACTGCTGCAGCCCTATTTTTCATCAATTCGGATGCGTCGTTTTTTTCCAAATCATCTATATGTGAATAAACCTCAATGACGACACAGTGACTGAAATTATCCATTAACAACAATTGTCTTTTGATCAAGCGCAGTTCTGTCAACGCAGCAGAATCAAGTTCAAAGGAATTTTCTTTAAACAACACATCCCGAAACATTGTGGGGCACCGGTCTATCTTCTTTGTATCAATTAGAATTGTCAGCGAATCTTTTAATTCATCTGCGTAAAGAAATTCTTTTTTAGATTTATGCCTAATATCCATTATGCGTACATCAAAAATCAAATCACGTTTGGGTAAGTTTATATACAAACCTTCCTTCGGAACAACAATGCTATCGATCTTACGATAATAGGTATCATAAACAAATACGCTGGATGCGAGGTTTTCATTAAAGTAATAGCTGACGGTTTGAAAATAAACCCGTACGTTTTCCGTTGAATCTATATTCTGACCAAATGACTGTACAAATAAAACAGTGCTAAAAATAAATGATAAAATATATTTCCCAAATTTCATTTGTTTAGCTGTCAATTCATAATTTATAACTCATAATTCATAACTAATTAACTCCCCACCTTCACCCCATCCAGCATAGTGTACAAAACACCTTCTTTCAATGAATAGGTTGAAACCATAATGGTATTACAGCAAACAAATTTCAACACTTCATCAATCAGACAAATGGCTACTACAACCATATCCGCACGCAATTCAATCATCCCCGGAATCGCTAATCTTTCTGCACGAGTGCTTGCCACCAGCTGTTTATGCAGACGCTTGAAATCTGTCAGTGATAATAAGTAGTTCGTTTGTTTTTCAAGTACGATTTTTTCCCTGTGATATTGAATGTTCATTTCTGCAAGCGTATCAAAGGTACCTGAGCAACCAATCAATTGCACAGGCTTCCATTTCTTCACCGCTTCTGCCAATGGCAGCAACACTTCAGAAAAGAACTGATGCATCATCACGCGGTCATCTTCCCGCATCGGATCATGTAAATGAAAACGATCGATCAAACGTTGTCCGCCGATTTCAAAACTTTGCTTCCACAAAATACCTTCCTTATTACCAATAATAAACTCCACGCTCCCACCACCAATATCCATAGCCAGCGCCGGTTTTTCGTTCAATGCAACTGCCTGCTGCACGCCCCTGAAGATCAACTCTGCTTCGCGGCCGCCATCAATCACTTCAACATCAATATTCACTTCTTTTTTAATGCGGCTGATCAGTTCTTCCTTATTGCTTGCCGACCTTACCGCACTGGTACCGGTTGCAATCACATGCAATACACCATGCGCATCCAGTATTTCCCTGAAGCTTCTTAATGTCTGCAATGCACGCTGTATAGCTTCTTCCGTAATGAAGCCTTTTGTAATACCACCCTTACCCAAACCAACGGATGATTTTTCATTCACCAGCACGGTTGGTTTATCATCTACAATATCTGTTATAAGCAAATGGAACGTATTCGTTCCCATATCTATAACTCCAATGCGTTGTGACATATGCTTCCTGTTAAATCTTAAAAAACATTGTATGAAAATTCCCTCTATCTTATAACGGAAATTACCGGGCTGAATCTATAAAAGTGTATTTTATTTTTCAGACCAGACCCAAATAATTACAAACGACTGCAAAACAATAAATTACACTCATTTAAAAAATTCAAAACCTGTTAGTTTTTAGCGAAAAATAGCATTTTTAGCTCCGGGCTATGTATATTCGTTCCAATAACTAAAATCATTACATACATGGGTATTATTAACGATTCAGGGGAACAATTTTTACATAAATATTTAAACAACGCCGCGCCGACAGGTTTTGAATCTTCCGGGCAGCAGATCTGGCTGGATTATATCCGTCCGTATATCGATACTTACTTTACCGATACTTATGGAACCGTTGTAGGTGTGATCAATCCGGATGCGCCGTACAAAGTTGTGATCGAAGCACACGCCGATGAGATCTCCTGGTTTGTGAATTACATTACAAAAGAAGGCTATATCTACGTGCGCCGCAACGGTGGCTCCGACACCATGATTGCTCCGTCTAAACGCGTCAATATTCATACAGACAAAGGCATTGTAAAAGGTGTGTTCGGCTGGCCGGCCATTCACGTACGTGATGAAGAAAACGACAAGCCACCAACCTTAAAAAACATTTTCATTGACCTGGGCTGTTCCTCAAAAGAAGAAGTAGAAGCGAAAGGCGTACACGTGGGTTCGGTAATCACGTTCGAAGATGAGTTTACCATTCTGAACGACCGCTACTATTGCGGGCGTGCGCTGGACAACCGCATCGGCGGTTTCATGATTGCAGAAGTTGCCCGTTTGCTGAGAGAAAATAACAACCAGCTTCCGTTTGGTTTGTACATTGTGAATGCGGTACAGGAAGAAATCGGTTTGCGTGGCGCGGAAATGATCGCACACAGAATCAAGCCGGATGTAGCAGTGATCACCGATGTATGCCACGACACACAATCACCAATGTATAATAAAATTACCAGCGGTGATTTATCCTGCGGCAAAGGACCTGTATTAACCTACGGACCAGCAGTACAAAACAATTTGTTGCGCATGATCATTGATACGGCACAACGTAAAGAAATTCCATTCCAGCGTGCGTCTGCAAGCCGTGCTACGGGGACCGATACAGATGCTTTCGCTTATTCAAATAGCGGTGTAGCTTCAGCGTTGATTTCTTTACCATTGAAGTATATGCACACAACGGTTGAAATGGTGAGCAAAACAGATGTTGAACAAGTGATCCAGATGATCTACGAATTCCTGGTGCAACTACCTGCTGACCATGATTTCAGATACATGAAATAATATTCTATACCACAATAAAAAAGCCTCTCTGGATATTTTCAGAGAGGCTTTTTTATAAATAGCATTGCTCTTCCTGATGAACTCTCCAAGGATTATAAACCCATGGAAAATTCGGGTTAAATACCATACTTAACAAGCTTTCCCGCCTTGTATACATATACTTCGTAATAATGCTTATTCACGCCGTAAACTTCTTCCAGCAACACATTATCTGCACCTTGTGCCAGTTCATGCGCGCGTAGTTGTTGCGCGGCCGGCAGATCTTCGAGCAGAATCGGATATTCAATTTCCAATCCTCCATCGTCGTATTCAATATCGATCTGGAATGTACGCTGCCGCCATTGCATCTTCGTTTCGATCCCATCTTCAGCAGCTACATAAGAAACATGTAAATGATCCTGTCTTACAATATTGTTCGATGCATTTACAAACATGAAAAATCCCGATAGCACCATTGCCGTATAGCCAATTTTTTGAAAACCATTTTCGCTTATATAAGGTAAGACGCGCTTAACAAGGATCGAAGATGCTACAGCAGCAATGGCTACAAGCAAACCGTAGCCTAATACCTGCATCGTTAAAAGTCCGAACGATGCGTACAAGCAAAGTTTAACCAGGTGCAGCAATAATTCGTTTGCTGCGCGCGTGGCAATAATTTCATCCTTATTCAATCCGTATCGTAAATAAAAACGGTTGAATAATAAACCTACAGCACCTGTTAACCCAGACACAAAACCTGCGGCAAATCCAATAACAGGCAGTACGGCGACAGACATGCCTTTTTCCGTCGGTTCTTTTTTTGCTGGTTTTAAAAGCAGCATGAGGTTCGATAATAAAAACATACCCAGGATCAATTCCAGGTAAACCGGATTGGCGTAACTCAGTAACCAGGCCCCGGCCCATACAGCCGGTATTGCAGGCGGCACAAACCATACAACCACACTCCAGCGAATGTTTTTAAAAAAAACTGCAATCCGTGAAACGGAACTTGCCGCTGTACCTATAGATAAAGCTGCCGGAACCTGCGCACCGGGAAGCAGCCATCCCAATAAAGGAATTAATATAAAACTGGCTCCGCCTCCGCAAACTGCGCTCAGGGCAAAAGCAAGCACCGAACAAACGAATAATATAGCTCCTGGTAGTATCATGGCATAAATCTCTAAACCAATTCTGAAAAGATTTGGGGTTTTTCTTTATAAGTTTTTAGTATCTTTAACTGCGGAGTTTATAACCGAAAAGCTCTTTATACAACGAATCGACACATGCGGACATTCATTTTCATTGCCTTACTGATTCTTGCTCCTATGCTGGCAAGTTTATATGGCTTCATACATGATCAGATCACGTTTTCTATTTCTGAAGAATTCTTTACCAAATTCAGATTTAAGGATTACGATATGCCCCATACCTGGCACCCGAGAGCCAAAGCCGGCATGATCGGAATTCTGAATGCCTGGAAAACCGGTATCCCTTTTGGCATTATCCTGACTGCCGTAGGACGTATTCACCACAATGATAAAAAACTGTTGTTTTATACCTTCTATACGTATCTGCTGACGTTTTTTTTCTCATTTGCTTTTTCCATGGCTGCTGTATACATGCCTGCAGCCAGCGAAATGGAGGCTATTCATAAAACGCTGCCGGCCAATATCCTTGACCCGATCGCGTTTCAAAAAGTTGAAAGGATCAATAATTTCGGCTATATCGGCGGCATCATCGGAATGCTGATGGGTATTGGCCTGCACATTCTTTTATACAAAATTGACATAAAAAAACAGTCCGGGGGAACTTCTTCCAAATAAGAATTCGTTACAAAGGAAACATTATAACATTGTGCAAAAAGAAGAAAGTGGTGCTGTAAGCGGCAATTTATTTGATATAAAAATTTTAAGCAGATTATTCCAATTTGTTAAACCGTACAAGCATTTATTTTATACGCAGGTTTTATTAACCTTATTGGGTGCCGTACTTGCTTCTATAAAACCATACCTGGTTAAAATAGCTATTGACGACAAGATAGCAAACAAAGACCTTAATGGTTTATATCTGATGATCGGCCTGATGGTTGTTGTGCTGGTGGCACAATCCTTCATGCAGTATTATGATACGTATCTGGCAGGTAAGCTGGGGCAAACCATCATCCGTGATATCCGCATGAAGCTGTTCAAGCACCTGTTAAAATTCCGTTTGAGCTTTTTTGATAAAACACCGATTGGCCGTTTGGTAACTCGTAATATTTCAGATGTAGAAACACTCTCCAACTTCACGTCTGATGGCCTGGCTGGCATTCTTGGTGATTTTCTACAACTGATCTTTATCTTTGGCTTTATGCTTTATATAGACTGGCGCTTAACGCTGATCTGCTTATGTCCCCTGCCAATCTTACTATTCAGCACGTACATATTTAAAGAACGTATTAAAGATTCATTCAATCATGTACGCATCGCGGTTTCTAACCTGAACACGTTTGTGCAGGAACACATCACAGGCATGAGCATTGTACAGATCTTCAACAGCGAACAGCGTGAGTATACAAAATTCAAAGCCATCAATGTACAGCACAGAGATTCGAATCTGAAATCTGTAAATGCATATTCAGTCTATTTCCCCATTGCGGAATTTATCGGCTCACTAGGTTTGGTATTATTGATCTGGTTCGGATCAAAATTAGTGTTGGGCGAAACAAGTTCATTCGGAACACTGGTTTCGTTTATCATGTACATCTCCATGTTCTTCCGCCCGATCCGCATGATTGCTGACCGTTTCAACACATTGCAATTATCAGTAGTAAGTTCAGATCGTATCCTGAAACTATTGGACGATGAATCTCCTATTCAGTCGCTGGGTTCAAAACCATTGCCTGCCATTAAAGGTGATGTAAAGTTTGAACACGTTCATTTCAGCTACATTGAGAATCAACCTGTTTTAAAGAATATCAATTTTCACGTACCGCAAGGCGGCAGTATCGCATTTGTAGGCTCTACCGGTGCTGGTAAATCTTCTATTATCAATCTGCTTAACCGCTTCTATGATATTGAAAAGGGCTCTATACGCATTGATGGTACAGATATCCGTGAATATGATTTGCATGAACTGCGTTTACAGATTGGCTTAGTATTGCAGGATGTATTTTTGTTTTCAGGAAGTATCCGCAACAACATCACATTATATAATCCTGATATTACAGAAGAACAGATCTGGCATGCGATCCGCATGGTTGGCGCAGAACGTTTCATTAACCGCTTGCCGGGCGGACTGGATTATGAAGTGATGGAACGCGGAAGTACTTTATCTGCAGGCCAGAGACAGATCATTTCCTTTATCCGTGTGATGGTATACAATCCGAAGATTTTAATATTAGATGAAGCTACTTCTTCTATCGATTCAGAAACGGAAGCCTTGATACAGGAAGCGACGGCTAAAATTATGGTTGGCAGAACCTCGATCATCATCGCACACCGCTTGTCGACCATACAACACGTGGATACGATTTTTGTTTTAGATAAAGGTGAAATTAAAGAAGCCGGCTCGCACGAAGAACTGCTGAATCAAAACGGCATGTACAGCCAGTTAAGCGCGTTGCAGTATGCGGCAGCCAAAGAGTAGGCAAGTTACTAGGTGCTAGTTACTAGACGAGGAAAAGAAAATAGCATATAAGGTGTAAGAGTTAATAAGAAAAGGTAGTATTACATTGTTAATGTAGTACTACCTTTTCTTATTTTTAATTTACCTATTACTTCAAATTGTATTTAGTCTAATACCTGGCAACTAATTACTAGCAACTAAATTTTCACCTGCAATGTCACATAATATCCTCTTCCATCTGAAGGTAGAATACCAGGGCCGGGATAACCTGTAGCTCGGCGGGTAAAATACATCTGGTTGGTTAAGTTGTTGATGTTTGCTTCCAGCCTGAATATTTTATATTCATACGAAAGACTCAAATCCATGATGTGGTAAGAAGGTATAAGTCCGACTACAGCAGAAGCACCGCCATCAACTGCGTTGGTTGCATCCGAATATTGCTGTGTTAAATGTGTGTATTGGAAAGATGCTTTAAACTTTTTATATCCACCGCGTACACCGGCTTTCATGTTAAACTTAGGAACGAATTCCACTTCGTTGCCCTGCACACCAGGAATAATGCTTTTCACATATTCAGACTTAATGAAAGCGGTATTCATAAATACAGAGCCAGACCATACTTTCGTTTTCGGCAGCATCAATTTCACCACATCATATTCTGCATAACACTCCACACCAATCATCACTGCATGGCCAATATTGGTACGCTCACGGATGAAGCGACCCGTAGCATCTTTCGTTTGAAATTCACCAATACGGTTCGCATAATTCAGAATGAAGAAACTTCCGTCATAAATAAACAATTTTGTTTCTTCACTGCGCATACCTAAATCCAGCGTAAAACCTCTTTCATCCTGCATGTTCGGATCAACCGATGAAGATGGGTTTGAAATACGCATGTCGCTATAAGTAATGGATCTGTAGTTCTGTGAAATATTTCCGTATACATTTATTTTCTTCATCGGCTTATAGCTGATGCCAATCCCGCCTAGAATAAACTGGCGTGCACTGGAGCGGTATTCAAAAGTGGTGTCGGTCGCAAGGATATTGCCTGCAAGGTCTTTGTATTGTGTACCATAATAACCGTCGGCAGACGTATTGATGTATTCATAACGCACACCAGGTGTAATGGAAAGGCGGTTACCGATATAAAAAATATTCTCTGCAAATAAGGCAAGGTTTTTATTTTTGAATGTGTAATCGTAATTCATAAAATTGTCGCTGGCATAATTGAAGTCTGCATCTTTACCAGTACTTCCCATCCCTTGCGTACTCAGGTTATTTCCGTAATATCCTCTTGCTCCTACTAATAGCACCAGGGCTTTGTCTGCAAGCGTATAATGCTTCATGTATCGCGCTTCAGCGCCGATGTTTCTGAAATCACCTTTAATAAGATCACGTTCTGTATCGCCCGGATCGATGGTCGCTACGCGGTTTGGACGGAAGCCCAACGAATAACGGTTCGCATATAAGCCAAACAGACGGAAATTAAATTCATTTGATTCGTTGAATTTATGATTGAATGTTATGGCTGCCATTTTCCAGTTTACCTGGAACCAGTTCCGTTCGCGGTTACTTTGTCTCGGATCATCTTTAAACATCTGATCTGTCAAACCGCCCGGCTGATGAGCCAGGTAGCTCATCACCGTTATATCCAGGCCAATGGATGTGCGTTTAGAAATCTGATAATTGATGTTGCCGAAATAGTTGTACGTATCAAAATCTGAATTGGGTCTCCAGCCATTTCCGGTTTTATACTGGAAGTAAGTATAATAGCTAACTTTCTTTATCGTTCCACTTAAACTTGTAAACGTGTTATAAAAACCGAAAGAACCGACGGTTTGTCTTGCAACCAGCTGGATTTTTTTATCTGCAACAGGTTTACGAATCATAAAATTCAGCATACCGCCAAACTGTGTTCCATACTGCAGCGAAGCAGCTCCGCGTATCACCTGAATACGTTCCACGCCTTCTATCGGCGGTGTATAGTAGCTTTCAGGATAACCAAGTGCATCCGCACTGATATCGTACCCATTCTGGCGCACATTAAAATTAGAGGTGCGGTTCGGATCAAGACCACGGCCACCGATGCTCAGCTGTATACCGGCTCCGTCGTTCTCCCAGATATTCAAACCCGGTACACGTGCATACACTTGCCGTGCATTATTGGTTGCAGCATTCACAACCAAACTGTCGACTACAATTACTTCTGATTTTTTTCCGGCGTAAATAGACATGTCTTCCACATCCTTCATGTGTGTTGCCGTCACGACATCTTCAATTACAATCTCAGTATCCGGATCTCCTTCTGCTTCCAGAAAAATATGCAGGTGTTTATTCTTGCCATCAATCACAACAGTCTGTTGCTGGCTTTTATAACCGATGGCATAAGCCGTAAGCTGATATGTGCCATCCGGCAGATCTCTAAAATGAAATCTGCCAAGAGAATCGGTATTGGCTAAATATGTTCCGTTGTTCAGGGATATCGTACAGGAACCTATCTCTGTACTATCCGCTTGTGCAGCTACTTTGCCGGACAATTTATGCTGAGCAAAAACTCCAGAAGAAAGAAACGTGAACAATAAGAAACTAAGAAAGAAGCAGTATTTTTTAATCATTATATAACAGAATCCAGGATTTATGTTTGAATGAGTCAGATTCGGCAGCAAGATCTGTTTTGGGGTCAATCAATGGTCTCCCTAACCGACCGTTTAATGCTACATATGTCTCAGCATATACTTTCGGATTTTTAAAACCTTGTTTAGAATAATGAGATGCGAGATAATGTGCATACTGCAGCATCATGTCTGGTTGGGTAGACATCATCTTTTCCTGCAGCACAGTAAGGAAATCATTATTATTCACTATAATATATTTTCCTGAATCATCTGTAACGATGAATTGCGCATAACCAGCCTTCTCCATCAACATTACCCTCCATGAGAATCTATACCCCTCTTCTGTCCAGAATAAATTCCCCGGATAGAATATGTATCTGAAAGGAAACAGTAACTGAGTCGCAAAAAAAACGAAAAAAATGCCCTTAACAAAGCGTTGCTGCAAACTATTCCATTCTAATTTCTCCTGCAACGGAGCAGACACCGGTTGTTTTGCACCAAATAAAGATTTTAGCAGGCTTATACACTTTTGATGCCAGGCAGCATCAAAGAAAATACAGGCCGTTACGATCATGATATAAGGGAACATTCCGATCGGAAAAAGAATAGAAGTGAGTGTATGAAACACAACTACCAGCATGTAAGCCCCCAGCCGGGTATGCTTGTTCCACAATAAGAACGGAATACATAAATCATAGATGCAGCCGATCCAACTGAACATATATGCCACCCAGGTGTAGTTGAATAAAAAACCGATTACCGGTAAATCATTACGCGCCGGAAGCCATATTTTTAAAGGCATTGCCTGCAGCAGCCAATCAGAATTTATTTTAGCAATTCCTGCAAACACATACAGGAAGCATACAAATAATTTCACTGCATCGATACACCAGGCCGGTATCTGATCGACCTGTAATTTTTTATTTTTCAGTGCATCAATAGAAAACGAAACATTGGCAGGCAGAAATATCAGTAAGAAACAAATCATACTGACAAAGTAATAGTGATTCAGGTACGTTGCCTTGTCCATGAGTTCGATGTACGTAAAACTCAAAAACAGCGTAACAATTGCAATTCTATATTTGTAGCCTAATGCGACACATAAGGCTGCAGCTGCGCAGATAAAAAATAACAGGTAAGTAAAATACCCGAGCGGTTTTACAAAGTCAAAACCATAATACGTAAAATAAAAGGTTGGCTTGATGTACAATTCTTCAATCCAACCTTTTGACCAAAACCTTATGGTGCTTGCAAACAACATAATGCCCAAGCCAATCCTAAAAATTACCAGCGGTGCTACTGATGTATATTTTAAGAAATAACCTTTCATAGAGTTGGCTGTACTAAATGACTAGTCGCCATCATTGTCTGTATAGGTAATCGTTATGCTCATGGCTGAAGTCATGTCTACCTTAAGGAGGCCAACCAATTTCTGCATTTCGTTATACACCGCAATCATGGCTGTGTTATTGGTAGCAACTTCATTGCTTAAATTATCTGTCAACAGATTCAATTTGTTGGATACTACCGTGAATTGCGTATTAATATTTTCTGACAAGAGCACCTGCGTTGTTGCATCCTTTGCACCCAATCCATCCAGGTATGTTTTTAATGATGCGCCTTCTGTATTCGTTAAAACGCCTTTGCCATTAAAAAAATCTACAAAGGCATTGTGTGCTGCTTTCGCCAATGATAAGGAAATATTTTTGTCATAATATCCTTCAACAGATTGCGCTGAAACCACGCCATTCACCATCGCTCCGGAAGGAACACCGAATTTCCCCGAACGGATATAGCGTTCATAATAAAAAACAATACCATTCACCATCAACGATGTCGAAGAGAACAAACCTGTACCTGTACTTGATACAAAAGAATCTCTGTATGAGGTCTTCCATGTTTGGTATACCAACTCAAATTTTGAATGCATCTGGTTGGTTAATTGCAACAGATATGCTTTACGTTTAGCTGCATCAGGATCTGTAGTATACAAAGCTACAATGTCATTATCCGTTGCGGCAGCTCCGTTCAACAGGTAATCCAATGCAGGAAAGCCCTGTGTCGGGTAAGCTCCGGATACATCTAAATTTGCATTACCAGCCTGTATGTTTGCCTGTATATTCGTAACATTAGCTGGGTAAATATTCATATATGAATTCAATGCATTATCTGCTGCCGGACCAAATTCATACAATGCTGCTTTTTGCCATTCAATATAAGCATCTGCCCATGCGGTTCTGTATGCTGCTAATGTAGATGTAGTTGGGTCATTTCTGAATGCATCAGACTTGCTGATCATTGCATTAAGTTTGGCTTCGAAGTTTGCATAAGCTGGCAATACCAGATTGTCTGCAATATTGGTGAGCATGGCAGCCCTGTCTGTTGGATTCCCCTGTGGAGTTTCGGTTCCTTTATCTTTATTTCCACAAGATGCGGTTACAAGCAGTATAGAAAAAAATAACGCCAAACGAATGTTAGAGAAATTCATATAATCAGTTTTTTTTATAAAACACGAAATAGAAGCAGGCGAGTTACCTGCTTCTATTCTGCATTCAATTAATTTATTTTAACACCGCTTCAATAGCAACCAATTATTGTAAATTGAATTTTGAAGCAATTTTATTTTTAACAGTTGAGTACTGCGCTGCAGTAATATCGTAGAATGTAGTTTCGTCTGTTGTAAATAAATCATCTATCAAACCTTCAGAAAATGCATCATCAGCACCCGTTAATTCACAGAAACGTGTAGAATAGATGAATCCGAAACCTTCACCAAAAGCATGTGGTGCTCCGGTTGCTTTATTCATGTACCCCCATGCTGCACCGCCTAATGCTTTTTCAAGAATGTTTCTGATGATTGTTGCCTGCGCACGCATCTCAGTCAGATCATTATTCACAATAGCGGCACGGCCTTTTAAGAAAGCCAGATGCAGTTTGCCATAATCTGCTTTGTTGTATTCCCATGCATAAGAACCCAAATATACTTCCAAAGAATTTTTTGCACCTGCTGGATCCGTTACACCACCATTGTAGATGTCGTTATACGTGAAAACACCATAAGCCTCATCCCAAACGTGCTCTAATTCTGTATATTTTTTACCTGGTACTAAATACTGGTTATCAGCATTCAAACCTGTATTCAATAATACGTTGCTGATGTAATCCAACTGATACGCACCAATCAATGCTTTCTGAATAACCTGTGCCCATTCAACACCTGCTTCATCCAATAAATAGTTTCCTGATTTACCAGCTACTCCTTTAGCAGCCGTTTGTGAAGCCTTTGTGCTTATGTAAGCCATTCTGCCAAATGCATATTCAAGATAATTATGTACCTCTGCCTGATTTGCTTTAGTAGATGCTGTTACCTCCTTAATGTTGATGTCAAGGTTATTTAAATTTGCATAGCCTCCTGTAAATGGAGCATTTTTATTTGCAAACATGTTACTAAGGGTTGTTGAATCAATGGCAGTACCAGCAGTTATAGATGAACTGATATAGGTAGCCAATGCTCTGAACATTCTTAAACGATTTCTTCCTTCGTTACGGTTAACTGTGGAATCTTTTTTCGCATCATCTAAAAATGTTGTACTATACGGAGTTGTTGCAGTTAATGTACTGTAATCAATTTTTACAGTTCTGTATCCCGGAGTAGATTCTGTTACTACAGGTGCCGGATCATCATTTTTCTTTTTACATGCAGTAGTAAATCCTATTAAAACTGCCACAAGAACCAAAACACGATTTTTAAAAGTAAATGTATGCATAAGGGGTATATTTGAATTTGTTATTGTTGTTTATCCGGAGCACAAATTTATATTTATTTAGATTAGTTACAAATAAAACACATCATTATCTGGAATAATTATAAATAATAAATTGCACTTTAAATTAACTCACAAGATTACCAATCACTTACAAAAAAAATAGCCGAAGGAGAATCCCTTCGGCTATTTTTTTAGAGTGTATTATAATTATTGTTGGTAATAACCAAACTTATCCCGTACCTCATTCTGAACATCGAAAAATGTTTGAGAAGCAATATCGTCTACATGAGGAGTATCTGTATTTAATAATTCATTCAAATATTTTTTAGAAAACGCTTCGGTTCCGGTAATAAGAAAACAAAATCTGGTTGCATAAATCATTCCATACCCTTGTGCAAACTCATGTGGTTTTACACCATTCCCCTGCGCTACATTCAATATATGCTGACCAGCATCAAAACCTACAGATTTTTCCAGGATATAACGGATCTTTAATGCCTGCTGCTTCAATTCTCCCATATCATTATTTACAATGGCAGTACGGCCTTTAAGAAAGGCTGCATACAATTCCTTATATCCAGCTTTATTATTTGCCCATACAGATGCTCCCAGATAAGATTCGCCGGCATTCATGGTTTCGTCTGTTGCGCCCAGTGCGTAAATATCGTTTGCAGTTAATAAACCGTAAGCTACATCCCAGTTATGCTCAAGCTGTGAGTAATTTGTACCCGGTACGATTTGGGTGTTATCGCCATTCAAACCTGTAAACAATAAATAATTACCAATGTAGTCTAATTGCAGTGCACCAATTAAAGCGCTCACAAGTACCTGGCTATTTTCCACACCGTAAACATCAAGCAAATATTGGCTGCTGTACAGACCTGCTGTGCCATACCCTGCTGTTGCGTTTACTGACAGACTAGATTTTGCCAGTGCACCAATCATTTTCTCTATATCCTTGTCAGTTGTTGATTTATAATTGGTTGATTTGGATGTATACTTCTGTATCGAATAGCTTAATGCATTCAAATCCGAATAAGGAGCCGTAAAAGCGTTTGACTGGTTACGGAACATGTTGCTCAGCTTTGTAGAATCAATAGTAGTTTTGGCTTCAATAGAAGATTTGCAATACACATCTATTGCTTCCAGCATCCGAAGTAGATTCCTCCCTTCTGTGCGATCTACAGTACTTACACCGTTTGCATCTTTGAAAAAAGTTCCATAAGGTGTTGTTGCTGTTAATTCACTATAACTGATGGGAGATCTTAATGCCGGTGCTGGTTGCGGATCATCTTTTTTCTTACAGGATACTGCTGTTGCAAGCATTAGTATGAAAACTATAAATTTGATTTTCATTATTGGGGCATTCATATGTTTGTTAAACTTTTAGTATAAAATGTAAAAAGATGAGGTTATTTGTTTCAGAAGAGTCAATCTGTCGTTATTTGTACAATTACCTACTAATCAATGATTTTAAGTCAAATATACAGATTAAATCAATTATAGTCTATATCAC